>NZ_JBFJHD010000032.1:0-24127 GCF_041613455.1 Pseudoalteromonas sp.
GCGCGCTTATCGGTTAATCGCAGTACCATGAGTATGGCGCTATCAACGTTAGAAGATCAGCTAGGAACCGCATTATTTATTCGTAGCGGTAACAGTATGCAGCTAGCGCCAGCAGGGGAAAAAATAATAGATGATAGCATTCGCTTAATTAACTTAGCTGAAAGTATTAAGCACCGTTGTTTACATGATGACGAACAACTTCCACACCGCTTGGTGATAGGGCGTGATGATGCCTTGCCTGAAGCGTTTTGGCGCGAGATTATTCGCAGTATTCGTACGCGTTACCCAGGAATATCGCTAGAAATGCATTATGCGAGTGCAAATAGCTTGCAGCAAATGGTTGAAGACGGTTTTATGGACTTAGCGTGCTGCTTAGATCAAAGCTTGTACCCTAATACGCAGCTTCCGGTACAAGTATTAGGTTGGGTGGCACTGCACATGGTGATAGCAACAGATCATCCATTAGCGCAAATGCGCTACGTCAGTAATGAAGATTTAGCCAGTGTGCCGCAAATAGCGTATTTAGATTTAAGCCAAAGCGATGTGCAAACCAATGTATCGGAGCGTTACGATATTGCCTTGAGTAGCTTTGAACTTATTCGCGATGCGATTAGCGATAAACTGGGTTGGGGCTATGTACCAGAGCCACTGTTAAAAGGCTTTCAGCCTCAAGAATTGCTGCGCATTGCCCATGGCTATAATGTATCGTGGCATGGTTATGTTGCTATATCACAGCAAGTAGTTGAAAACGAGCAACCGATAATACGTGATATTCGTCGATTGATTAGCGAGCAGATGATGGCTTTGCCCGGTATTGATACCAGCGTGCCTCAATAGCTTTAATTACGTTATAGCTGGGGAGTGTAACCGTGCAGCGCTTTATTACATAAAGCGCGAACGGATACTATTAATTACAACGGAGTTGCTTGTGCGTCATCGCTGGGCGAGTCAAATAACGCGACTTCATCACTGTGTTGGCTAACGCTATTTTTTTTCAATGCTACATACAAGTCGGAATGCACGTAAATACCATGTTTACCCGAGAGCATGCCGGCAATGGCAAACCACGATAGTAACTGCCGTTTTCTACCAGCGAGTTCCAGTCGAATGCCCCGTTTTTTAAAGATAACGTCGAGATCGGCAAGCATCGCCATCACGCTTAAATCTAAATGCGTAAAGCTGGGCACAGCATCAATAATCACGCATTCAATGTCGTCTTTTTGTCTGGCATATTGCTCTAATAGCCGGCGTTTAAAGTAACTGGCATTAAAGTAAGTTAATGGCGAATTAAAGCGGTAAATAAAAATACCTTGCACTGATTTAGCTTTATCGGTGGCATCTAAGCTTCTTACTACGCCGTTAACATCGACGCCTAATATATTATCGGTAGGGCGCATAACGGTGCGAATAAATTGAAATAGCCCCAGCAATACGGCAAGGGTAATGCCGGGTATTACGCCAATAAATAATACCGCCAACAGGGTAACCAGCGCTAAGTAAAATGCTTGGCGGTCTTTGCGTTTTAATTGCCATACCGCTTTTAAATCTAATAAATGTACAGAAGCAATAATGAGTACCACGCCCAGTGCAGCACTGGGAATAAACTCAAGTGGCGCGGTAAGGAAAATAGCGATAATGGCAATGATAGCAGCGGCAATAATAGAGACTAGCTGTGTTTTTCCCCCATTCGCATCGTTAACTGCCGTACGCGAGTCGGCGCCACTGACCGCAAAACCTTGCGATAACGCCGAGGCGAAGTTAGCAATCCCCAGCGCTCTAAATTCTTTATCGGCATCAATGTCGTAGCCATTTTTCGCGGCGAAGCTGCGTGCGGTGAGCATCATACTGACAAAGCTCACAATGGCTAAGTTAAGTGCGGGCACCACCAGTTCACGAATAATTCCGATATCAAACACCGGTGTTTGAAACACGGGTAGCCCACCGGTTACTGTGCCTATTGTTTTAATTTCGAACTGTTGTAAATCAAACAGCCACACACCTATAGCACCAAAGGCAATCGCAAACATGGCTGATGGCCACGTGGGTTTAAGCCGTTTCATGGCAAAATAAATAGCTAAGGTAAGCAACGCCATTAATAAGGTAGGTAGATGGGTTTGCGATAAATAGCTCGGTACGCCGCCTAAACGCTCAAGTAAATAGCGTTCGTCAAAGGTAAAGCCAAATACTTTAGAAAATTGCCCGACAATAATCGTAATGGCAACTCCGTTTAATAACCCCATTAAAATAGGTTTTGATAAAAAGTCAGCCAACACCCCGAGCTTAAATTTACTGGCGATAAAACACCAAAAACCCGTCATGGCGGTCATGGTAACGACTAGCTGCCAGTGTTTAAAACTATCGCCTGCAGCAAGGGGCGTCACCACCGCAGCGATAACCGCACAGGTTGCGGCATCGGGGCCGACGATTAATTGTTTAGAGGTGCCAAATAATGCATAAAGCAGCATAGGTAATATGCAAGAATATAATCCTACCGCGGCGTTCACCCCAGTCAGTTGTGCATATGCAATTGCCACTGGCAGCGCCACGGCAGCTACAGAAAATGCCGCTCTAAAGTCATCCGCGAGCCATTGGCGCTCATAATGAAGCAATGTATTTAAACCCGGCATAAAATGATATAAACGCGACAGCACCACAGTCTCCCTGAAAATAGTAATGGCTGTTTGATAGTAAGTTTAATAAGCAAATAAGTATATAGCCAAGACGCTGGAGGGAGGGCTAAATTAAGCCGTAGGCGGTGTTTAATAGCGATGAGTTTTGTACTTTTTAAAAATAAAAAAAGCCCCACAATGACTTGTGAGGCTTGCTAGCAAGTTTAATCATGTAACCAATGTCGGTGCAATGGCACCTACACTAATTAGTTTTGTAGTTCGCCGCTTGCCGATTCTATGTGAGCACGAACAAACCATTGAAATTGCTCTAACTCTCCTAGCTGACTGGTGATCATATCTTCAGAAACCGGATCAAGTTCAGCCAGAGTGTTAATGGCGTTGCGGTGATCGCTATTAATACCGCTATAGACTTTATCGAGTGCGCCTAAGTGATCTGTTGCTAAGCCTTTTCCTATAGGGTATTCATCCCATGTACGGCGTTCAACAATTGATTGCGGAGTGCCTACTGGCACACCGCCTAACGTGGCGATACGCTCTGCGATAGTGTCGGTCATTTCACGTATCACTTCTACTTGTGGATCAAGCATTTCGTGTACACCAATAAAATTAGGCCCCACAACATTCCAATGAATATGCTTAAGCGTAAGTTGTAAATCAAGTAACGCAACCATGCGATTGTCGAGCGTAGCAATGGTTTTTTCTGCGGCTTCGTTACTCATACCTGGTGCAGTAAAGTGTGCGGCCTTGTTACTATTACTCATAATGTCTCCTTGTTTATTCATATTTTGCTCAAGGCAATGCCATGAACTTGATCTGCTGGTAACGAAGCAATAGCTATGCCTATATATTTAAAAATTTAAAGTTGTTTAAAAACAGTAGTTTATTATTTTTATTGAGAGGGTAAGCTATCACAGCAGTGCCTTTTGCTGTGAAAAGGCTGCTGTGATTTGTAAAATATGCACACAGAGTTACATGGCTAATGCGTTGTAATTCTCGGCATTAACGCCATTAAATACCCAGCTTATGGCTATTCTTTAGCTATAAAGTGGCTGTCATCACTAATACGTAACGCCATACAGTCACTGTGACCATTAATGATCATACTTTTATCTACCCGCACACCTGCGCCTGCATATTTACCGGCGGCGGTAAAACTACATATTTGCACAAAATAATCTGCTACCTTAGGTAAGGCAAATAACTGTTGGTAGATTTGATCTTGCGACGCAAAGTGGCCGCTTGTTTTTTCAATGAGCTGTTGTTGTTGATCAATTAATTGAATATTTGCTCCACAGCGGCCCACAATAGGTTTCACCACATAGCCACTTTGTATTAACTCGTCGTTTAGCTCAAAGGCGCTATGAAGTAAAAATTTATGATTAGGAAATAAGCTCCATAACACTGGTAAAATGGCTTTATTGCTGGGGATTAATGTCCACAGGGGTTCAAATACCATAATATTTTTCCGCAGTAGTACATCGACCAACCGTGGGGTTGCACCTGCTTGCCATTGCGGTTCAAAGCTTGCCGATTGCCGTTGTTCGGCTTCACACTCTTGGCGTATTTGGTCTAACGCGGTTTCCCATGACCATGTTTTCCATACGTAATTCAGTGTGTCGCCTGCTGCATCAATGATATTACCCGATGCATCCCAGCTGAGTTGTTGTAAACCGATAATCACTTTACATTCAAAGCCTGCCGCTTCAATGGCGTGTTTCATAAATAAGGCATGATAGTGCTCTTCGGCATCGTCATCTTGTAAAATATGCACTATCCCCGTCACTTCACTTTTACGCCAAGCTTTCACTAAGTCTTTAAATAGCGTCTGACCGGCATCATAGCCGTGTTTAACACCAAAGTGTTTTGCCCATTTACCTTGTACTTTGCCGCTTTCCATATAACAAGAAGCGGAGTCGCAGTTGTATTCGTACACTTTTAACCCCGCGGGGGTTAGCGCAAAGTCAAAGCGACTGGTAATCAATTGATTTAAGCGGTTATCCCATGATTGACGGATCTTAGTTAATACTACCTCAGGTAAATTAAACTTTTGCAATAGTTCAGGGTGTTGTAGTACATAATCGGTGGCATGCATAAACAAACCGTGCAGCTCATTTGTAGCGTGTTCTAGGGTGTGCTGCGCCGTGTGCGAAATAGTAAAATAGCGATGTTGATCGGCGTTATTTGAAGTCAGTTTATGGCCTTGCATCATATCGACGTAGGCGGCTTCATCATCATTTGCAATATTCAGCCATGACTTATTCACTTGCCCAGTATCGGCCACCGTAGCGGCATTGATAACCAGTAAATCGTTATTTAGTGCTGGAGTTGGCTCGGCATATTGGCTGTCGGCGGTTTGTGTCATCCAACCTAATATAGTGGCATCGCTGTACGAGCATTCAATCCAATAATCGCCGTCTTGAGTGATTTTGGCTTTCAGTTCACGGCACCAATTTTGACCTTCTGGCCACGTTTGATGTGCTACATTTTGTTCAGCAAGGCGAATTTTATCAGGATGAACTTCTACTACGATGGCAACATGACCGGTTTCTTCAAACTCACCGCCTTCTTCCCAAATCAGTAGGCTACCTACTGTGGGATGCTGTTTAGCACCATTGCGATAGGCTTGTAGTGGCAGCCTTGTTTGGCTACTGACCTCGCGTACAGAGCGCAGCTCAAAAATATCATATGCCATGGCAATATCATCAAAAATATAACCATAATTGACATACATCCAACGTCTTGCAAACTCGACACATTGCCACTTGTAACCCATATAAATGCCATCGAGGTAGCTGCGATATGCGCTGCGGTTAGGGTAAGTATGTTCATCGGCAGAATCATAATCCGATGAATAAACAGCAACGTTACCCGGCGCATAACCAAGTAACTCACCAAAAGTACGCGCCGAGGCTGAAGATTTCATCACAATAGGGTCAAATTATAACGGCTGCTAATTTGCTGACTATAGGAGCGAAGTTGCTCGATAGCAAGCTAACCTTTTATTTTATACGTGATAAAAGCTGAGCGGCTTTTTAACGCTTACTATTTATTCATACTCTCTGGGCTTTTTGGTTTTTATAACGGCGATATAGGCATGCCAACTGGCATAGCTTAGCAGTGGCATAATAACGATAAACCCTGTGGCACCTAACGCAAAGCCTAATGCAACCAATATAAAGATACACGCAGACCAGACCACCATGGCTAAAAAATTAACTCTAACGGCATTAAATGAAGACACTACAGCGGTCATTATATCGACCCGTCTTTCCATCATTATCTGTGGTGTAAATGCAGAGAGTGCAAATACCGTGACCAACAATACGCCACCAATCAGGGTACCTAAGGTTAAAAATGCCGATAACTCTTCAAAAGTAGGGTTGCTGTGGCTTGGATAAAGGGCATGAATTAGTGCCGCCAGTCGCATCCACACTATCATGATAATCATTAATAAAATGGCAAACCCCCATTCACCTACAGGGTTACGAAACATTGATTTTAGGGAATGACCAAGAGTGGGAGTGTGCCCCTTTTCAAGTTCCCAAGCGACATCGTATAAGCCAACGGCAAAGGCGGGACCTATTAACGTAAACGCCACCGTGGCGGGTAAAATCACTAAATAGGTATCGGTAAAGATAGCTGAATATACAATGGCTAGGGGGATCAAGGTAAAAACTAAGCCATAAATTAAGCTTAAAATGGGAGCTTTTGTCATATCTTTAATGGCTAATGCTAACCAATGAAACGCTGCAAAAGTAGCGACTTTATTGCTCTCTAAACAGCGCGAAAATGGGACGTTTTTATCTACCGAGTTTATTTTTGGCATCTACATGCTCCTTTTTTATTCATTCTTTAGGTTTAGAACATAAAGCTTTTATTTACAACTAGGTATAGATTAATTTTAAATAACTATTTTTTGCTTATAGCTGGCTTGAGTGACGTTAGCATGATGTTGATACTTTAATTTTTGTGCCAATATCTCCATTGCTTGTTCTTCGCCATGTACTAACACCACCGGCGGCGTATTTTCAAACGCTAAGTACCAATCTATTAAACCTTGCTGATCGGCATGGGCAGAAAACCCGCCTATGGTATGAATATTGGCGTTTACTTGTATTTTCTCTCCCCACAGCACAATATTTTTAATACCATCGACCAGTGCACGGCCTAAGGTTCCTTTTGCTTGAAAGCCAACCAGACATACATGGGCATTTTTACGCCAAATGTTATGTTTAAAATGGTGCTTAATGCGCCCTCCGGTACACATACCACTACCGGCAATTATAATAGCGCCTGATTTAATTTGATTTATTTTCATCGAGTAGTCGGTGCTTTCAGAAAGGTGCAAGTTAGGTAAGTCAAAAATACCATGCTGTTGATGCGCTATTTTTTGTGCTTTGCTATCGTAAACATCGGTATGTTTGGCATAAACGTTAGTGGCTTTTATACCCATTGGGCTATCAAGAAATATTTGCCAATTGGCGAGCTGCCACTGTAAAAAGTGGCGTTTAAATTCGTACAATAACTCTTGCGTTCTACCCACGGTAAAAGCGGGGATCAGTACATTGCCTTTGCTGCTTATAGCGTGCTGGATGATCTCGCCCATTTCTTGCCAAGTTGCTTCCCAACTGCGATGCAGACGATCGCCATAGGTGCTTTCCATGATCACTAAGTCAGCATGCTTTACATGATAAGGGTCGCGGAGTATTGGAGCGTCTTTATGGCCTAAGTCGCCACTAAACACCACCGTTTTAGTCACTCCATCCTCCGTTAAACTGAGCTCTACAATGGCTGAGCCAATAATGTGCCCAGCATCTCTGAGTGTTACAGTAACACCTTGGCACAGCTGTTTTGGTTGATCATAATTTAGCCCGCTAAAATACTGTAATGTGGTTTGTGCATCATCGGTACTGTAAAGCGGCTCAAGTAGCGGTAACCCTTTTCGTTGGCGCTTTTTATTTTCCCAGAGGGTATCTTTTTCATGAATGTAGGCAGAATCAAGCAGCATAATTTCGCACAAGTCTACCGTCGCATTATGTGTATAAATGCGCCCATGGTAGCCTGCTTTGATCAGCAAAGGTAAGCGCCCTGAGTGATCTAAATGCGCATGGCTAATGATAACCGCATCGAGATCATTGACATTAAAAGGTAATGGAGTGTGATTGCGTTGCTCATGACCACCTTGGATCATGCCACACTCCAGTAAAATGTTTTTATCGTTAACCTGTAACAGGTAACATGAGCCGGTTACTTCGCGGGCTGCACCGTAAAAAGTTATGTTCATTTTAGCTCCATCATTACTCTCGTGAATAAAGTGGGTAACGTGGGTAGCTGGTACGACGATACGGGACTAATGAATAATTAGGTTGTAGAAAAGTTACCAAATTTGTCAGTTCAGTGATGGTCATCTGATCATTAAACACTGTCATATTTGATTTGCCCGTTGCATCTTTGGCCATGAGGGAGCGTGGACTAGAAAATTTATGCGAAGGGTTAATGATCGACGTGACTAATTCTGCGTAAGTCACAATCTCGGTTTTGTCGCCGCCCAAAGAAATTGATATTTCAGGGTGTTTTTCAACCGTTGGATCTTCCACGCCTTGCAGCGTGTGACACGCTAAGCATTGGTATTTTAAAAATACCGCTTTACCAGCGTCAATATCACCTTTAGGAAGACTAAAGCCACGCGGGGAGTCAACCCCTTTATCGCAGCCAGCTAACGCTATGATTGTGAGTGCGCATAAAGTTAATGTCATTGCTTTCATAATGATTCCTTAGTGTGTTTAGCTGATTTTACTAAACCGCTGATCAGCTCTATAGGTAAGGGGAAAATAATGGTGGAATTCTTTTCCCCAGCAATTTCAGTTAATGTTTGTAAATAACGCAGCATGATGGCATCAGGCTCCTGTGACAGTTGCTTTGCTGCTTGCGTTAGCTGGGTTGAGGCCTCCATTTCACCTGTGGCATGGATGACTTTTGCTCTTCGAGTACGCTCAGCTTCTGCTTGCTTAGCGATGGCGCGAACCATAGTTTCATTTAAATCGACGTGTTTAATTTCGACGTTCGATACTTTTATGCCCCAGCTATCGGTTCTTACATCTAAAATAGCTTGAATATCGGCGTTTAACATATCTCTGTTAGCGAGCATTTCATCAAGCTCATGCTGTCCGAGTACCGAGCGCAAGGTGGTTTGCGCGAGTTGTGAAGTGGCTTGCAAGTAATTTTCGACGTTAATAATCGCTTTTTGGGGATCGATGGCTCTAAAGTAGATCACCGCATTTACCTTTACCGACACATTATCGCGGCTGATCACGTCTTGGCTGGGAACATCCATCACCACGGTACGTAAGTCTACTTTGACCATTTGTTGAATAAATGGGATCACCAAAATAAACCCTGGGCCTTTGACTTTATAAAATCGCCCAAGTAAAAATATTACCCCGCGCTCATATTCACGCAAAATGCGAAACGCACTGAAAAGAAGCGCAATAATTAAAATGAGCAGTGAGCCAGTAAACAGCTCTGTACTAGTAAATAGTTGTGTCATTATTTTGCTCCTCAGTGTTAATAAATATAGCGGTTGCGGGCGCCAGCACTAAGGTTAAACCGTCTAAAGCTTGTACCTGCACCTGTTGATGTTTTTTTAATAAAGCGGCGCTGCTCGCAGCCCAGCGCTCACCATTAAAATAAACGTAGCCATTGCCAATAAAGTCATTTTCTACGGTGACCCACGCGTTAATAATTTGCTCTTGACCACTGACAATTTTATTTTTCCGAGCGCGGTATATAAAACCCAAGGCAAACACAATAAATCCCCCCGTGACGAGCGTAAAACTAGCAATAATAGGCAGTGATACCTTAAATTGTGCAAACTGAGTGTCGAATAAAAATATTGAGCCAACCGTAAAAGCCGTTATACCGCCAATGCCAAATACGCCGAAACTGGGCAGCATTGCCTCCATAGTAAGCAGCACAATACCTAGTAAAAGCAGGGCTGCACCGGCAAAGTTAAGTGGTAATAACTGCAACGCGTACAGCCCAATCAATAAAGCTATGCCGCCGACAATGCCTGCAATACTGATCCCGGGGCTATAAAACTCTAATAGCAACCCATAAATACCCACCAACATTAAAATATAAGCAATATTAGGATTGGTGATTGTGGCAATAAACCGGCTGCGCCAATCGGGGGTTTTATTGATGATGCGTGCATTGTGTAGCACTAAGGTTATATTGCTGCGCTGTACAGAGACTTGCTGCCCGTTAAGTTGCTTTAGCAAAGCGGGCGGCGATGCGGCTATCAAGGTAATGACATTTTCTTTGAGTGCTTCTGTTGCGGTTAAGGTAGCCGCTGCGCTCACTGCTTTTTCAGCCCAATCCGCATTACGCGCGCGCAACTGCGCAAGTGAACGAATATAAGCAATGGCATCATTGAGCACCTTATTATCCATTGCCGACGGTTTACTTTGCTGGGTGTTATCGTCGTTGCTAGCTGGGGCCAAGGGGGAGGTCATATTGACAGGCGTGGCCGCACCAAGAGTCGTGGCAGGCGCCATTGCTGCAATATGGCAAGCATACAGTATATAGGTACCCGCACTGGCTGCGCGCGCCCCTTGGGGATAGACTAAGCACGCAATTGGAATGCGCGAGTTTAAAATACTTTTATTTATATCTCGTAAGCTGGCGCTTAAGCCACCTGGGGTGTCGAGGGTGATAATAATTAACGGAGTATTGGGCTGTTCATTGGCGCTATTTATTTCTCGGACTAAATAGTCACTAACAGCGGGGCCTATTGCACCTTTTATAGTGAGTAACGGCACCGATAACGTTTCTGTGTTTATAGCGTTGTGCTGCTCAGAGGTTGTGGTAGTGGGTGAGGATAACGATGTTGCTGCTGACGTTACTGGGTATGCCATAATTATAGCGCTAAATAATAGCCATAAACCCCGTATCAGTTTACACATAACCATTTCCACATATAGGTTACCTTTTAGTTTAGTAAAGGATGGCTAATAACTCTAATTTGGGCTGTAAATAACTTTGCTCTAGCGCCATAAGGCGGTTTCCCTAAGCTTAGTTGTAAATAGTGAAATGTTGACTATTATCATGCCTATGACTGTTAGCTATAAGTCGTTTTATAGTACTGATTTTATTTATAAATTTATTTAAAGCGGATAGGAGGTGAAGATGTTTATCGAAACAATAAAAACCCCAGGATTAGCTCACTTATCCTATATTGTTGGCTCTGCAGGGGAAGCGGCGGTGATTGACCCACGTCGTGATGTGGGTGCTTACATTAGCATTGCTAAACAGCATGACTGTCGGATTAAATATATTTTTGAAACACACCGTAACGAAGACTTAATTAGTGGCGCGGCAATTTTAGCCAAGCTTACGCAAGCCGAAGTTAAACACGGTCCAAATGCTGATGGAAAAGTGCAATACGCCGATATTGTTAAACAGGGCGAGCGCTTTAAAGTAGGTCATATTTGCTTAGAAATACTTGAAACCCCAGGGCACACTAAAGACAGCATCAGTATTTTATTATTTGATAGTGAATATGACTCAGGAGCGGTAGGTGTATTTAGCGGTGATACTTTATTTGTAGGTGATGTGGGACGGACTGATTTTTATCCAGAACAAGCTGCTGAAATGGCGGGTATGCTGTTTGATAGCTTGCAATTAATTGCTGATAAAGCCAAACACGCCATTGTGTATCCGGCGCATGGAGCGGGCTCTGTTTGTGGTGATGGTATGGCAGAGAGAGAGTTCTCTACGGTGGCGCATGAGCTTAGTAATAACCCGATGCTGCAAATAAACAAGCGCGATGAGTTTATTACTAACAAGCTCGCTGAGCAGCATTATCGTGCCCCGTACTTTTCAGTTATGGAGCAGCTAAACCTTGAGGGTGCTTCGGCCACTAATGCACCGCGCATAGTGAGCCCACTAAAGCTGATAGAGCTGCAGTCACAAAAACATGGCTGGCTAATTGATGTCAGGCCGGTAGAAGGATTTTTAGCAGCACATTACCCCGGTAGTGTATGCTTGCCGGTGGCTATGCTTACGGCCTACGCAGGCTGGTTATTCCACCCTGAAGATAATATTACCCTTATAGCGCAAGATGACGCCATGGCCAGTGCTGCAGCGTTGCACTTAGCACGGATTGGCTTTGATAATACGCAGCGCTACGTCGTGGGCTCTTTTACCGAGTTTGCAGCGATGGGAGGTGACTTTACAACGTTAGATACCCTAACAGCGGCTGAAGTAAAAGAGTTACAGCAGCAAGACTGGCAGCTTTTAGATGTGCGAAAAATAACTGAGTATCAACAGCGGCATATCAAAGGCAGTCAGCAGCTATTTTTAGGCCATTTGGCGACCAGTCTAGATCAGCTTGATCCCGAGACTCACTATATCACTATGTGCGCCAGTGGCATGCGAGCGTCGGTTGCCGCGAGTTACTTACGCGCTAACGGCATCAACAATGTAAAAGTATTTATGGGCTCGTTAGGAGCATGGCTTAACGCCAGCTACCCCGTGGAGGGTTAAACTAGCCAGCACTAATAAATAGCGAGTTACTTAGCTTTTTAATTAAGCTTTATAGCAAGGTATTTTACTGTATCGCCACTGACTTGCGCTAAAAAGTAAATATGGTGATATTTAAAATACTGTTGTCCTTTGATGGTGATTGGCTCAGCCCCTGTGGGCAATGAATTGTATAATTGGCCTAGTTGGTAGCGGTTAGCAGGGATGACTTTTAGCGCCTGATTAACGCGTACTTTAGGGGCATAAATTTCGCTATAGCCAGTATTATTGATAATATAATACACCTTTTGTTGTGGGTAATGCGTGCTTGTATAGTGGTGGGCGCGCCAGTGACGCACCGGTTGCGAATGCATATACCAGCCGTGAGGGGTTATATTTCGCGGGTAGCTTCTGTGGTAGTTACGAAAGTAGTGACTGCGGTGATTGCGAAACTGTGGACCATTTAAATGCAATCCTTGACTAGGCTTCACAGGGTGTTGCAACACTTTACCTTGAAACAACGGCTCTTTTTGAACCTCTGGGTTTGTCTGCGCATTACTTGAAAACGCAGTTATTATAAGTGTGGCTAAGAAAGGCGTTAGTTTCATGGTTCACTCTCTTTACTACGTGCTTATAATTAATACTAGCCTAGTAAGCTGAATCGTCACTGATTGCCAAGCGTGTCATGCAGCTTTTGATAGGCCCACTGCGTTGGAATAAAAAGCGCTGCAATTAATTGCAGCGCTGTGGTTGTATTACTTAATGGCTATTAACGGTCTAAATTCATTACTTTAGTCCATGCCGCAACAAAGTCTTCTACAAACTTTTGTTTTGATGTATCAAAGGCATACACTTCAGCAACTGCACGTAGTTCTGAGTTTGAAGCAAAGATCAGATCAACCGAAGTGGCGGTGTACTTTTGCATCCCCGATTGACGATTAAAACCTTGATAAATGCCAGCATCTGACGATTTTTTCCATTCCGTTGACATATCTAACAAGTTAACGAAGAAATCGTTATTTAGTGTACCTGGCTTGTCGGTAAATACGCCGTAGTCAGTGCCTTTATAGTTTGCATTAAGTGAACGTAAGCCACCTATTAATACAGTCATTTCAGGAACTGTTAGATCAAGCTGATCCGCTTTATCAATAAGCATTTCTGTTGGCGATTTATAGCTTTTCTCTGCATCAAAGTAGTTTCTAAAACCATCGGCAGGCAGCTCTAATAAGCTAAATGCATTAACGTCAGTTTGCGCTTGCGTAGCATCGCCACGACCAGCATTAAACGGCACGTCTACTGAGTGACCTGCATCTTTCGCTGCTTTTTCAATCGCTGCATTACCACCAAGTACAATTAAATCAGCAAGCGATACATGGCGTTTGCTAAATAAGCTGTCGTTAAAGTCAGCTTGAATTGCTTTTAATACTTTGAGTACTTTTGCGGTTTCTGCTGGATTATTTACTGCCCAATCCTTTTGCGGTGCTAGCGCAATACGTGCACCGTTGGCACCACCACGCATATCTGAATCACGGTAGCTAGCAGCCGATGCCCAGGCTACACGTACTAACTCAGGTACACTGAGGTTTGAATCTAAAATAGCGGCTTTAAGCTCTTTTACTGCACCAGCGTCAATGTTTGATTGGGTCTCTGCCGAAATAGGGTCTTGCCAAATTAACTCTTCTTTAGGGACTTCTTTACCTAAAAAGTTACGTGATGGTCCCATATCTCTGTGAGTTAATTTGTACCATGCTTTAGCAAAGGCAAGTTGATACTCTTTTGGGTCGTTTAAAAAGCGTTCTGCAATTTTGCGATATTCAGGATCAAATTTTAACGCTAAATCGGCTGTGGTCATTACTGGTGGGTTAAATTTATCTTTAACGTGCGCATCAGGTACGGCGTTATGTAATGATTCATCTGTCGGGACCCACTGAATAGCGCCAGCAGGGCTGCGAGTTTGTTTCCATTCAAAGTTAAGTAGGTTGCTTAAGTACAGTGATGACCAGCGGGTAGGTGCTTGTGTCCATGCGCCTTCTAAACCACTAGATACGGTATCTTCAGAGTGGCCTTTACCACATGTGTTTTTCCAGCCTAAACCTTGATCTTCAATACCCGCTGCAGCAGGCTCTGCACCCACACAGTCTTTAGGTTTGTGCGCACCATGCATTTTACCAAAGGTGTGACCACCGGCGATAAGTGCAAGAGTTTCTTCGTCGTTCATTGCCATGCGAGAAAACGCAACACGAATATTTTTAGCTGAACCAATAGGATCAGGAACACCTTTTGGGCCCTCAGGGTTTACATAAATTAAACCCATGTGAGTTGCACCTAACGGGCGTTCTAATTTGCCGCTGGCATCTTCACGGTCGCTGGCAAGCATTTCTACTTCAGGGCCCCAGTAAACCATGTCTGGTTCCCAATCGTCAGTACGACCACCAGCAAAACCATAGGTTTCAAATCCCATGTTTTCTAAGGCAACGTTACCTGCTAATACGATTAAGTCTGACCATGAAAGTGCTTCTCCGTATTTTTGCTTAATTGGCCAAAGTAAACGGCGTGCTTTATCTAAACTTACGTTATCTGGCCAGCTATTAAGCGGTTCAAAACGTTGTTGACCACCACCAGCGCCACCACGGCCATCAAGCGTACGGTAGGTACCTGCACTGTGCCAGGACATACGAATAAAAAATGGGCCATAGTTACCAAAATCTGCTGGCCACCAATCTTGAGATTGAGTCAGTAGGGCGTCAATGTCACTTTTTACAGTGTCTAAATCTAGACTGTTAAATGCCTCTGCATAATTAAAGTCACCGCCGTAAGGGTTTGAACGTAGATCATGATCGCGAAGAGGAGATAGGTTAAGTTGATCTGGCCACCAAAATTGGTTGGTTCTGGTTGCGCCCATTTTTGCCTCACCCATGCCTACAGCACCTTGTGGCTTAGACATTTGTGGTTTTTCTTGACTAAAAGCAGAGCCAGACATAAGTGCCATACTTATAAATCCAACAAGCGCTTTTTTTGTAAATGATCGGTTTTTCATTGTCAGCTTCCTTAAAGTTAACGAATTTCGTTATATACAAAGCGTATTACGACTATTAAAAAATAGAGTCTAATAATTAAAAAATGAGTAGGCTGTTAAGTCATTCAAGCTGGTGTTAACCAAGCTTGAATGACTAAGCTGTGGGGATAGTATAGTAAGGGGCAAAAAAAGGTGTGCGAAATAAAGCGATTAATACAATCTGTAAAACTGATTTATTATAGTTAATTGATTAAATAAATGAATCACAAATGGCTGAATAGCTTTGTAGGGCGGCAGGTATAAAAAAGCCCAGCAATGGCTGGGCTTGGCAATATTAAGCTTATTAAGCTTGTTGCGGTGCTTTGATAAACTTACTGGTAATGACGCCAGAGGTCATGGCACCGGATACATTGAGCGCAGTCCGCGCCATATCAATTAATGGCTCAATTGAAATCAGTAACGCAACAATTTCAATCGGTAACCCCATGGTGGGTAACACCACTAACGCGGCAAAAGTTGCGCCGCCGCCAACACCCGCAATACCAAACGAGCTGATCACCACAATACCTATTAGCGGTAAAATAAACTCAAACGTCATCGGGTCGATGCCTACGCTAGGTGCAACCATCATCGCTAACATAGCAGGGTAAATACCCGCACAGCCATTTTGCCCTATGGTTGCGCCAAAAGAAGCCGATAAGTTTGCAATAGCAGGGGGAACTTTTAGCTGATTAACTTGCACATCGATATTCATTGGAATTGATGCTGCAGAGCTGCGCGAGCTAAATGCAAAGGTCATTACTGGCCAAATTTTAGTAAAATAATGCTTAGGATTGACACCCACAAAGCTTAATAACACGCCGTGCACCACAAACATTAAAATAATGGCAAGATAAGACGCAATAATAAACGCTAGTAAATTAAGGATATCGCTCGCACTTGAGTTAGCCACTACGTTTGCCATTAAGCCTGCAACCCCGTAAGGCGTGAACGAAATAACCATTTTTACTAAGCTCATTACCGTGGCTTGTAATGCGTTGACCCCGGTACGAATGGGGCTTGCAAGTTCACTGCGTTCAAGCATGACTTTACGTGCTGCAATGCCCACTAATACGCCAAAAATAACCACCGCAATAATAGAAGTTGAGCGTTCGTTAGCTAAATCAGCAAACGGGTTTTCAGGAATAAAGTTTAATAACATTTGCGGCACGCTTAAATCGGCCACGCTAGCCGCTTTGCTTTCTAAGGTGCTTAATTGCGCGACTTCGCGAGTACCGGCAACTAAACCGGTAATATTTAAATCAAAGCCATAGGTAACGGCAATACCAACTAGGGCGGAAATAGCAGTGGTAAAGAGTAAAATTGAAATACTCACGAAAGAGATTTTGCCTAACGAGCCTTGGTTTTCAAGCTTAACCACTGCGGCAATCATAAACACTAATACTAATGGCATGATGACCATTTTTAACAGCCCAACATAACCTTTACCTACTACAGCAACCCAGCTTAATACGTCGTTAATAACTTGAGGGTGTTCGGCAAATAAAAACTGCAGCAACAAACCAAATGCACTGCCTAACACAAGGCCAAATAAAACGGTACGCGATAACGTTTTGCTTTTTTGCGAAAAAAGATAAATCGCAACCAGCAATCCAGCAAACAAAGCCAACATTAAAGGGACAGCAAGCGACATAATATACTCTTCGTAATAGTGATTAAGCCGCGCACTGTAACGTTTTAGCTTGGTTGAAGACAAGACGCTTTTGCTATGAGTTAGAAGAAATTGATATGCTTTGCTAATTTTTAGTTATAAGTAGTAAAAATCTCGTGTGATTAATTGATTTTTTACGTTTTGGCGGCCACTTTTGCCTGCAGTTTTGTTGTAGTGAATGGGGGGATATGTTGAATGTGCAAGATGCACTCATTTAATAGAGGGTACTTCGCTTAGCTGCTTAAATAATCGTTAAGCAGCTAACAATGGCATAAGCTTATATCATTTGCGCATCAATATGGCGCATTAAATTAGTGACCCAGTTAATGTACTGACGATGAATTTTTTTACCGTTATAGTTAAGGTTAATGGAATCTTGGTAGCTAATAGCATATTGCGTTTGATTATAGTCAATACTCACCACTAGCTGATGAGTGCGAATATCGAGCACGCCCTTTATTTTACCTTCACTCACTGGGGCGCATTTCCAGCCTAATTGGATACACGCTTTTAAAATGCCCGTTGCTACATCAGCTTGACTATTAATGATGTTTGCGGTTTGAGGGATGGGGTTTTGCTCAAAATTTCGCACTGGTACAGATGTAGAGCAGCCAGCAAGGGTTAATAAAGTGCTGGCGATTAAGATAGCGGCTTGCTTTTTCATGGTATTCCTTTTTGATTTGCAGTGGTGTGGATTAAAGTTTAGGCACACATAATTATTACTAACATCGCAATTGAGTGCCACTTTTATTTATAACTATTCGCATTGCAGCCCTGCGTGTTTTTAAATTTAGGCTAATCTTTAGTGAGTAAATAAATACTTTAACTCGCGTGCGATTGCTCAAATTACACTACTTTTTTGCGTGAGTAGGCGTTGTTTCGAGGAGACTATCATGGCCGTGTCAGCAATACCCAAAGGGTACCATTCACTCACCCCTTATTTAATTATCGACGGTGCACAACGCGCGATTGAATACTATTGCGCTGCATTTAATGCGCAGCAAGTTATGCAAATGCCGTTACCCGAAGGCGGTATTGCCCATGCCGAACTGAAAATAGGTGACTCGCATATTATGCTTTCGGACATGTGCCCCGACACGCACTTTAATAGCCCAGAACAATTAGGCGGCACGCCAGTCAGCTTAGTATTATACGTAGAGGATGTAGATAGCGTATTTGCTAATGCGCTGGCGCTTGGCGGCACAGAATTACGGCCATTACATGATCAATTTTATGGCGATAGATCCGGCACATTAAAAGATCCGTTTGGGCATATATGGACTGTGAGCACGCATAAAGAAGAGGTTAGTGAGCAAGAGTTATTGCAAAGAATGGCTGATTTAATGAGTAAAGATCAAGATGCTTAAGTGAGTTAATGCGCTGTATATGTGTGCCATCCGTGGCGTTTTGATAAGTTAACTGTTGGTATAACTCGAGTAGTCGCTGTATCCAATGTCAGTACCGCCATACATAGTGGCAGCATCGGCCTGATTTAAAGGCCATTGGTGTTTAATGCGTGTAGGTAAATCGGGATTAGCAATAAAAGGGCGGCCAAAAGCAAATAAATCACCATAACCTTGGTTTAAAATACGCAGTGCTTTTTCTACTGTGTATTTTCCTGCATAAATAATACGCCCAGAAAACTGTGCTCTGGCTGCTTGATAAAACTGCTCTGGTAAATCGGGGGCATTATCCCAGTCGGCTTCTGCAATCGATAAGTAAGCAATACCCGCTTGTTCAAGTATTTTAATCGCTTCTATATAGGTAGTGTGTGGATCTGATTCCACTAAACCTAAATACACGCGTGTTTCATCGGTGCTGCTAAACAGGGGGGCAAAGCGCACGCCTAAACGCTCGGGCCCTACAACGGCACTTACCGCGGCAACGATTTCTTGTAAAAAACGTAGCCGGTTAGTCAACGAGCCACCGTATTGATCATCACGCTGATTAGTATGCTGAGAAATAAACTGATTAACTAAATAGCCATTCGCACAATGTAACTCAACGCCATCAAAACCCGCCTCTAGGGCGTTGCGTGCTGCTTGTGCGTACATTGCGACTAGTTCACCAACTTCCTCGGTCGTTAATGCGCGCGGTGTGCTAGGTTCACTTAATGCCCCTGTGCCTGGGCCTGTTTCAATAAATACTTTAACGTTATCGGCGGTGATGGCACTCGGGGCAATAGGGGCTGCCTCATTCGGTTGTAAGCTGGTATGCGACACACGCCCCACATGCCATAGTTGAGCAAATATAATTCCCCCTTTTGCATGCACCGCTTGGGTGACTTTTTTCCAGCCAGCTATCTGCGCTGCAGAATGGATGCCGGGAGTCCATGCATAACCTTGGCCGCGCGGTTCTATTTGCGTGCCCTCAGTAACCATAAAACCGGCACTGGCACGCTGTGCGTAATAAGTGGCCATGAGGTCGTTGGCAATATTACCCGGTTGCGTGCTGCGTGAGCGGGTTAACGGTGGCATAACAATACGGTTTTTCAGTGTGTATGGGCCCAGTGTAGTAGCTGAAAACAGGGGGCTATTATCTTGTGTCGTTTGATTCATTAAAGTTCTCTCGTTAATAAAACCGACATGGAATGTCAGTTAAAGTTTTAGTTATGCGGTGTATTAAGTGGCATTGCTAAGCATAGAATTTTGAGGGTACAATTTGAAACAAGCTTTTATTGTATAAGATACAATTATGAATGGTATTAATAGGCTCGATATAAAGCAGCTTAGGGTGTTTAGCGCCTTGCTTAAGTTAAAAAACGTGTCGCAAGTGGCGCGCAAAATGGGGTTAACACAGCAAGCTATTAGTGAGCAGTTACGAAAGCTTCGTGATTTGTTTGATGATCGCCTGTTTATACGCCAAGGCAATAGTATGCTGCCAACGCCGAAAGCCCTTACTATGCAGCAACCGATTAACGCTATTTTAAAGCAACTGGAGATGTTGTTAGCGCCCGATGAATTTACACCGCAAACGTATAAAGGCGTATTCACGATTAGCGCAACTGACTATGCCACGCAAGCTTTGTTGCCACAGCTGTTTAATATAACGCGGCGTGAAGCACCGGGGTTACAGCTGATTGTGCGTGACTTTGCCTCAGACAATGTAAATCAACTCATTGCGGCGGGGGAGCTTGATTTATTGATTAGCTTTCCTGAATTTATTCCCGACAACTTAGCGTACGTGACCTTACTTGAAGAGCAGCACTTGTGCGTGACCGGTTGCGCTAACGAGCAGATAAAGGAGCCGTTAACACTGGCACAAATTGCAGCTTATCCGCAGCTGGTGGTATCTCCTTCGCGGGCTAACTTGCGTGGCTCTCACGATCAGTGGTTTGCAGCAAAAGGGCTGAAACGTAATATTGTAATGTCGGTACCTAGTTTTTCGGCGGTGCCAAATATTTTGCATACCACAGATATGCTCGCCTTTTACCCATCGCGATTATTACCCAATAGTAAAGTCCACGCCTTAGCGGTTGAGGCATTACCACCGCCGTTTAAGGTGATTGCCGCTTGGCATCCGCGCAGTAGTGATAGTGCCATTCATCGCTGGATACTCGCACAACTGCAAGGACTTTAATGACCATACAGTGCAGGGCTTAGTGTTTTCCTAACGATAAAGAGCGTATATCACTGCCTGTTGGCGACTCATGGGCTTTTAGATTAAACACCGGTAAAATAGCCAGTATATGATCAAAAATGTCTGCTTGAATGCCCTCATATTCAGCCCAAACCGTGGTATTGGTAAAGGTGTAAATCTCGATAGGTAACCCTTTATTGGTTGGCTCAAGCTGCCTCACCATGAGGGTCATATTATTATGAATTTTAGGATGCTGTTTTAATAGCGCGATTAAGTAATGCCTAAAGGTGCCCACGTTGGTTAAGCGGCGGCCGTTTAGTAAACAGCTCATATCCTGATTGGCGTTTTCGACGTTAATCGCCGCTATTTTGCTATCTATATATTCAGTGAGTAAATTCGCTTTTCTAAGCTCACTCAGTTCGTGTTCATCTAAAAAGCGCACGCTGCTCATTTCTAAGTGAATACTGCGTTTTATTCTGCGCCCGCCAGATTCTGACATACCGCGCCAGTTTTTGAACGAATCAGAAATAAGTGCGTAGGTGGGAATGGTGGTAATCGTTTTATCAAAGTTTCTGACTTTTACCGTGGTAAGGGCAATATCAATCACATCGCCATCGGCGCCATATTTGGGCATTTCTAGCCAGTCACCTACCGCCAGCATGTTATTAGCAGAAAGCTGTATACCGGCCACTAAGCCTAAAATAGCATCTTTAAATACCAGCAATAAGACTGCCGATAATGCACCTAAACCACTGAGTAAAATAAGCGGCGATTTATTCATTAATATCGACACCGCTAAAATACAGGTTAATACGCTGGCGATTAACTTAATGGTTTGTAAGAGTCCCCTCAGTGGGAAGTGGGCTCTTACCGCGCGCCGATCGGATATGGCCTGAAAAATATCCAACAAGGAAAAAAGTGATAATAGCGAAAATAAGATGATCCATTGATCGGTGACCATCTCTATGGTGTGTAAAAAACTGTTGTCTGCGGGGATCCACAGTCGCGCTTGAATAACAACCACGGCGCCTTGAAATACAAACGAAATATTGCGAGCGAGTTTTAATGCTAAGTCTGCGGGGGTTTTACTACCCGGTTGCAAAATCCGTTCGCTGAAGCGGCCTTTAAGCAGGTGCTTTGCAGTATTTTTAATGATTAAATGCAACACAATGGCGAACAGGGCGATCCAGCACAGTACTAAAATGTCGTACCAAAAATAGGCGCCGCCGGGCAGGTACTGCTCAAACCAGCCCAGTAAAAACGTCCGTAGCTCAGCTCTTAGCTCTGTCATTTAATCTCCGTTTATATCATGTTAAATAATTAACTTACTCCGTGGTTATTTAAGCAGAAGGCGAGTTGAAAGTCTATCTTCACGGGGGAAGATAGACTGTAAGTAATTGCCAGTTATGATTAGTTTTCAATAAGTTGCTGACTTAGCTCGGCAAAAATACTCGGATCATCTATGGTCGAGGGAATTTGCAATTCTTCGCCATCAATTAATTGACGTAAATTTTTGCGTAAAATTTTACCAGAGCGTGTTTTAGGTAAGCGCTCCACACACATAATATTTTTAAGGCACGCAATAGCGCCAATTTGGTTGCGGACCGATTGCACTAACTCTTGTTGTACTTGTTGATGTGAGCCATTAAAACCATCTTTAAGTACCACCATGGCCATTGGGTTTTGCCCTTTAAGCGCATCGTTTACGCCAAATACAGCACACTCGGCAACGGCCGGGTGGGCGGCGACAATTTCTTCCATTTCACCGGTAGACAGTCTGTGGCCGGCAACGTTTATCACATCATCGGTTCGGCCCATAATAAATAAATAACCGTCTTCATCGATATAACCGCCATCACCCGACAAGTAATAGCCTGCGTATTCGCTTAAATAACCTTGCTTGTAGCGTGCGGTATTTTCCCAGATGGTTGCTAAGCAGCCAGGTGGAAGCGGCAGTTTTATTACCACAGCGCCACTTTCGTTAGGGGCACACTCTTCACCGTCCATATTTAAAATACGCACATCAAAACCCGGTGTTGGCACCGTTGAGCTTCCCGGTTTAGTGGTTAAGTGTTCAATACCAATCGGGTTACAGGCAATCGCCCAACCGGTTTCGGTTTGCCACCAGTGATCGAGCACCGGTAAGCCAGTTTTCTCTTTTAGCCATTCATAGGTGGCCGCATCAAGACGCTCACCGGCTAAAAACAGTCGTTTTAAACTTGATGTGTCGTATTTTTTGAAGCCCTCGGCATCGGGATCTTCTTTTTTAATTGCTCTAAATGCAGTGGGGGCACTAAACAGGGCGGTTACATTATACTCTTCAACCACACGCCAAAAAGCACTGGCGTCGGGAGTGCGTACTGGCTTGCCTTCGTAGAGTACGGTGGCACAGCGGTACATTAATGGCGCGTAGACTATGTAGGAGTGACCCACAACCCAGCCAATATCCGAGGCGGCCCAAAACACTTCTCCAGGACGCATACCATACACATTTTCCATACTGTAATTTAGCGCCACAGCATGACCGCCATTTTCACGCACCACCCCTTTAGGCAACCCAGTGGTACCTGAGGTATATAAAATATACAGTGGATCACTACCAGCAACGGGGACAGGATCGACCGCCGTGGCTGTTTGCATCGCCTGTGCCCAATCAATATCTTGGCCACTATTAAGGGTGGCAGTTAGTTGTTCGCGTTGATAAATAACACAGTGAGCAACTTTATGGTTGGCGCGCGCAAGGGCGTCATCTAACAAGGGTTTGTATGCAATGATATTACTCACCTCAACACCACATGACGCGCTTAGCACTAATTTTGGTTTGGCATCGTCGATACGCACCGCGAGTTCATGTGCGGCAAAACCACCAAACACCACAGAATGCACCGCGCCTAAGCGTGCACAGGCCAGCATGCCGATCACCGCTTGGGGGATCATTGGCATGTAAATAACCACGCGATCGCCTTTTTGCACCCCCAGTGACTGCATTACACCGGCAAATTTGGCCACTGCTTGTTGCAGCTGTGAGTAGTTGTAACTTTGTTTAGTATTAGTAACGGGAGAGTCGTAGATTAGCGCTGTTTGCTCGCCAAAACCGGCTTCAACATGTTGGTCAAGCGCTAAGTAGCTAGTATTAAGCTGGCCATCATCAAACCAATGGTATAAGTCATCACTGTCTTGTGTGTAAGCTTGCTGCGGGGCTTTAAACCAAGGAATACGCTTACTTTGCGCGAGCCAAAACTCGGCCGGGTTTTGTTTGAAGGCGTTATAATGCTGTTTATATTGACCTGACATAAAGGATCCTAAAACTGAAAAAAGTGTGAGAGATATTAAAAATTAAGCGTTTTTTGTGAATTATTATATTAGACCTTGGTCGGTTGAAATTTGCTCGAAATCGCTTTTTTACTATTTTATATGTTCTTCATAGTCGGCTTTGCAGCAAAGTGACTTAGTTTATTTTTAATACGTTGTTTGCATAGTTATGCATGCTCCGGCTTTTCTTGCTGTTACAGTGAAAACCACCTTGCTTAATTATCCAACTAAGCGTAAAATGCGCGCTCATTTCGGCTTTTAAACTATTAATTCCTTGCCTTAAACCGACCGGCCGAAACGGTAGAAGGCTCTATTAACCGTAAGGAATATCCATGCGTCATTACGAAATCGTATTCA
>NZ_JBFJHD010000033.1:0-23969 GCF_041613455.1 Pseudoalteromonas sp.
AATCGCTGCAGAAAAAGAGAAAAAAGCGGCTAAGTAATTAGTCCTTTAACTCTTTAAAAAAGCCCGCACCTGTTGCGGGTTTTTTATTGCCTGTAATTTATTTTAGCCGGGCTAATAATTGCTGATATAAAAGTATAGGGCCCTCTTGATGAGCATTCGAGTACCCTTGCTTTTAATAGATCCCATCGTGAAGCAAATTCATGGTATTGGGCAAAATAGTGAGATTTGCATATTGCGTGTTAGAGCAACAAAAAGGAGCTAATATTAGCTCCTTTTTGTTGTCGATTAGTTATTTCAAACCGGCGCTAAACGAACCTTTTAATTAATTTGGCTTTCAGCGCGCTCATTTTATGGCTGCGAGGTTTATGGAAACTCTGAATGGGCATAGCCACTAAGTGCTCGTTAGGCAGCTGGGGTAATGTTAATGGGTATTGCCCTTCACTTGGCAGTGCAATCTCTTGCAAGTGCCGTTTAAGCGCAGCTAATGTTACATCGTTATCCACTTCACTGGGGCAAAGGAAGATACCAAGCTTTCTTAGTGTTATTCCAAACTTTATGCTGCTGGAATAACGCACAATAGGTGCAGCCAGCACTAAACCTAGCAAAATAGGCGACAGCCACCAAAAAAATACCGGGGTAAAGTAATACGTTATGCTGCCCCATGTAATGGCGACTAGAGTAGCAAATAAGGTATAACTAAATGCTTCTTGCCAAGGCACCATACGGCCTTCGCGTGGTTGGGCATTCCATGTTACTTTTTTACCTAAAAATACACACACCACAAAGTAGGCGTGAAATACCATCATCAGCGGTGCAATAATAATGGCAAACAGGGTTTCTATGATTGCGCTTAAGGTCAGCTTCAAAGCGCCACCAAAGCGTTGCTTACGGTGTATGAGTGTAACTATGATGCCCATCAGCTTAGGCAGTAATAACACTATAATGGTAAGATAAAGTAAGGAATCAATTAAGTCGGTTTTCGCTATGTGCCAAGTAGGGAATAATTGATAAGCTCGGTTAAAGTACACATCGCTATTGAGTGCGCGAGTAACGGCATCTACCGTGCTCAGTATTAGCATAACTAGCCAAATTAACGATGAAATGTACGCAGTTGCCCCGAGCAAAAAGTGCAACTTACTCATCAGCTTTAATTTTGCAGAAGAGAGCAACCCTAGGTGTTGAATATTACCTTGTACCCAGCGCCTATCGCGTACCGCGTAATCTAAAATATTACTTGGCACTTCTTCATAGCTGCCTTCAATATCAGCAAGCAGTAATACCTCCCACCCAGCACTGTGCAACAGCGAGGCTTCAACAAAGTCATGGCTGAGTATTTCACCACCAAAAGGGGCATTACCTTTAAGTGTGGGTAAACCGCAGCAATCAATAAACGCACTGACTCTAATAATGGCGTTATGGCCCCAGTAATTTGCTTTATCAGTTTGCCAAAAGGCGGAACCGGTTGCCAACATCGGACTATACAGTACCGAAGCAAACTGCAAAAAACGGCCAAAAAAAGTATCTTGGCGTACTGGAATAGGAATAGTTTGAATAAGCCCGACTTGTGGGTTGTTGAGCATGCTGGCGGTTAGCTCTAACATGCACTTACCGGTCATGACGCTGTCAGCATCAAGCACTATCATATGATCGTATTGACTGCCCCAACGCTGACAAAAGTCGGTTAAATTACCCACTTTACGATGCGAGTTATCTTCGCGACGCCGATAAAACAGCTGTTTTGCGGTGTCTCCAACACGTTCACAGAGCGCATGCCATGCCGCTAACTCATTTTTAGCAATGTCAGCATCTTGGGTATCACTGAGTAAATAAAAGTCGAAGTTGGCCAGCTCACCGGTGGCTTTAAGTGACTGTAAGCTCACCTCAAAACCGGCAATAACACGATGGGTATCTTCGTTATAAATAGGCATAACCACCGCGGTTTTTTGCTGTGCCAACGCGTGGCTATCCAGCTTAATTGGTTTGATTCGCCGCAGCGTGAGTGGATCTATACGCAGTAATTGCAATACAAAGCCGATAACTCCGCTGCAAAAGGCGGTGACTATCCAGGCAAAGGTGATTGAAAATAATACCAGCAGTGCGTATTCCAGCGCGGTCATGCCGTTTGAGTTTAAAATCTCAAACATAATCGCAATACCATAGCTTGAGATAGCGATAGCTGCCATTGCAAATAGCCAAACACGCGCGGTTTTAAACGGCATAGAAACTCCAGTGCGTTGTTTACTTGATGTCATTTGGATACCAAACATAGCTCCATACCTCGCTAACTTCTTTGTCGTGTAACTTTAACGCTAAGCGCATATCTACAGGCTTGCCATTATGTGGTGCTATCTTAAAAGCAACACGCCAGCCCAGTGAGTTCGGTAATTTTTGCACCGTAACGTCACGCGCGTTGCCGCTTGCAAGCTGAAGGTCGGCTTGTAAATTTAATTGGCTAGATAGTTGATTAATCTCAGCCCCTGAAAAATCAACAGTGAACTGACGGTGGCTTTTAGGTGGCGGATTATCTTCCCCCGGCAACGCCGCACTGCCTATACGCGTGCTAACGACTGTTGCTAGATGCTGTTGCACTAAGTGGGCGTTAAAGCTGCTAATTTTATAGCTTAACGCTAAGCTATCACCGGCTTTAAATGGCTTTTCCGGTACCCAGTAAGTTACAATGTTGTCGTTTGTTTCGGTATTCGTGGGTATTTCTACCAATTCAACTCGACCATTACCCCAGTCACCTTGTGGCTCTATCCACAGGCTGGGGCGGTTATGGTAATGCGCTTCAATATCTTGGTAATGATTAAAGTCGCGATCACGTTGCGCCAGGCCAAAACCTTTCGGGTTGTGGTAAGAAAAAGACGTTACGCTTAATTGTGATGGGTTATTAAGCGGGCGCCATACCCATGTATTATCCTGTGATTGTGTGAGTAAGCCGTCAGAATCGTGCACCTCAGGGCGGTAGTCATCAAAAAACTTAGTGCTGTTTTCGCCGTGATAAAACATGCTGGTTAAAGGGGCAACACCTAGTTTTTTAACGTCTTTACGGGCAAAAATTTGCATGTCCACTGTTACTGCAGTGTTAGTCACTGGACTAATATCAAACTTGTAAGCGCCAGTAACTGAGGGGCTATCGAGCAGGGCAAAAATAATAATATTACTGTGTTCGGGTTGCGGTTTTACCAGCCAAAATTCTTTAAACATTGGAAACTCTTCACCTGAGTTCTCAGCGGTATCAATGGCAAGACCACGCGCCGATAAGCCATAAACTTGGTTAGGGCCAACCACTCGAAAGTAAGAGGCACCTTGAAACACTACCACTTCATCTTTGTAACGACTGGTGTTTAGTGGGTAGTGTAATCTAAAGCCCGCATGACCTAATTGCGTGTTAGCGACACTTTTTGCTATTTCATCCTTTAATGGCGCAGCACTGCCATCGTATTGATAAAAATCAGTACTAAAAGGAACACGGCTTAGTTTAGCATCATGATCAACGGTGTTAATCGTGATCGGGGTTTTATATAAAAAACCTGGGTGAAATAATTGTAGTTCGTAAAGCCCTTCGTCTTTCCACAGGGAGTTATCTTGTTTAAAACGAATGGCACGATAATCTTGGTAGTTAATGTTGTTAAGTGCAGCCACGGCAATATCTTTGGGGGCCACATAGTCATCATTGGCCAGCTTTTTGGCGCGGGCACTGATCACCTCAAATAAACTGCTGTGTGGGATCGTTGCCGTTACCGGCTCTGCTATAGCGAGGTGGCTACAGGCTAAAGTGGTAATAACAAGCAGTAGATTAGGCCATGATTTAGTTGCCTTTTCCCATGTTGGTATGAGGTGAATTAACTCTTTCATTTTCGTTCCTTTATAAAAACATGAGGTACTTTTACAATTAACATTGCCTGTGTAGTGCCGCTCGCCTATTTAATAGCGCACTCACACTGTTCAACATTAATACTCTAAACGCATCGCTGCGCAGGTTAATTTCGAGCATTTAAAGGTACTGGCTATTGCTGTACTAAGTAGGGATGTACAAATTTGTGCAAATAGTACGCGGAGTTTACTGAAGCTTGTCTGAATTAGGTGGCTATAAAAAATAAAAAGCCGCAGCATGCGGCTTTTTAACGGGGATTAATTTAATGTGATCGGCTAGCAAGTCATCACAGTATGCTCACAAGGTGCGTGGCTATTTTTTAGCTAAGTAGCGCGCTGCTTGCAAAGCAAAATAGGTTAAGATGCCGTCGGCACCGGCGCGTTTAAACGCCAGCAAGGATTCCATAATGGTGGCTTCTTCGGCTAACCAACCATTATCAATGGCGGCTTTGTGCATTGCGTATTCGCCACTCACTTGGTAAGCAAAAGTAGGGACGCCAAATTCATCTTTAACGCGACGAACCACGTCTAAATATGGCATGCCTGGTTTTACCATCACCATGTCGGCACCTTCTTGAAGATCAAGCGCGACTTCACGAATGGCTTCATCAGAATTGGCCGGATCCATTTGATAGGTTTTTTTATCGGCACCTTTTAGGTTACCCGCTGAGCCGACTGCGTCTCTAAAAGGGCCATAATAGCTTGAAGCGTATTTAGCCGAGTAAGCCATAATACGGGTGTTAATATGGCCATCGGCTTCTAATGCTTCACGAATAGCGGCTATGCGTCCATCCATCATGTCAGAAGGGGCAATCACATCGGCGCCCGCTTGCGCATGCGATAGCGCCTGCTTCACCAAAATTTCAGTGGTAACGTCGTTAATTACATAGCCTTCATCGTCAATAATGCCGTCTTGGCCGTGGGTAGTAAACGGGTCAAGTGCTGCATCGGTAATGACACCGAGCTCAGGGAAAGCTTCTTTTAATGCGCGTACAGTACGTTGTGCAAGGCCATCTTCGCTATATGCTTCTTCAGCTAACAGTGATTTTTTATCCGCCGGTGTAACCGGAAAAAGTGCAATTGCCGGTACGCCTAATTCAACTAGCTCTTTAGCTTGCTGCAGCAGCAAATCGATTGATAAACGCTCAATCCCCGGCATTGATTCAATTGTTTCACGACGGTTTTTACCCTCAAGTACAAATACCGGATAAATAAGATCATTAACGCTTAGCTGGTTTTCAGCCATAAGGCGGCGAGAAAAATCATTACGGCGCATTCTACGCATGCGAGTATACGGGAAAAGGTCTAGTCCAGATTGGGCCATCTTTATACGCTCCTACTGTGGGATTGGAAAGTTAACTACTTGGTTACGACCATGCTGTTTAGCAAAATAAAGCGCTTTATCGGCACGTTCTGTAAAAATTTCAGGGTTGTTTATATCGTTAGCAACGCTGGTGTACACCCCAGCGCTAACGGTAAATGAGATAGATGTGCCAGCAACGCTAACATTACTTTGGGCAATAGTTTGACGAATTTTTTCGGCAATTTCTAGCGCCCCAGCATTTTTAGTATTGGGTAATAGCACCACAAACTCTTCCCCCCCATAACGCGTCACTTCATCAAGCGGGCGTTGTAATTGTTGTTTAATGATATCGGATACGGTGCGAATCACTTGATCGCCGGTGAGGTGGCCGTAGCTATCATTAATTACTTTAAAGTTGTCGATGTCGAGCATGATTATACTTAACGGTGTTTGCTCTCGACGTGAGCGCCGTAGTTCCATAACAAGTTTTTTGTCCAAGAAACGGCGGTTTTTGATCCCCGTGAGTGGATCTTCCATATTTAACTGTTCCAGCTGGCGGTTTTTCTCTTCTAACTCTCGCAGCGCCACTTGTAATTCAAAAGTACGCTCATCCACTTGTGCTTCTAATTCATTACTGACAGCTTGTTGATTAGCGAGTCGCTCATTTAATAAGGCATCTTGTGCGGCGTTCTTTGCCAGTAACGCTTGTTGCGCCGTTACTTGCTCATCACGCTGTAAAATAAATAGTTTAGTTACGCTATATAGCAAACATAACGAGCAACTAAAAAAGCACAAAAACACCAACACTAAACTACCGCTGGTCAAGGTTTGATAACCAAAAATAGTGAAAATAAAGTAGCCGATCACCGCCAAAAAGAAACCCAGTGCGAGTAACAGCGCTTTATTTGATTTGCTTGGATTATACCGTATACACAGCAAGGTTGTTGCAATATAAGTGGTTAAAATTAAGGGGGTGGCAAGCAAACAAAAGACACTCACCACCAAAGCGGAAAACAGCCAAATAAATGCCGCGCTGGTTGCGTATATTAGCGTTGAAATAGTTTGTACAGTGAGCCATAAAGAAGCTTTAGGCTGGCATACACAGCGTTGTAATAAATAAAACAATAAGGTGATAAATATAAACAGCATGGGGATCATAGATTGCTGCTGCAGCGGTAAATTGAGCTCAAAAAAGCGCAACCCAAAGCCGCAAATATAATAGAGCAATACACTGAGCATTAAGGTAATTGCTCCGGCGTAAGCAAAGTAATGCTTAGCTGTGAACGCATATAGAATTAGACAGCTCACGGCTAACGAGCAAACTAAACCAATTAGTAAACCATAAAATAAATTTAATTTGCTTTTGTATGCCAGTAGCTCGCTTTGTTGCCATAGGGTAAGCGGTACGTATAAGCCAACACTGTTTTTAACGTTAATTATGATAGTGCTAGTGCTATTTGCGGGAAGCGATAATTTAACTAAAAATGGGTCATTTGTTGTCAGGGGGGCAGCCAGCGCAGCCTGTGGGTTAGTCTGCGAGGTGGCTGGTTGCGAATGCAGCAATTGATATATATGTACCTCACCTAACAGTGGGTTATCTAACGACAACATCGGCTCGGCTTCCCTATTAAGCGGGTTGTGAATAGTAAACTGGATCCACACAGGACGCTGCTCTAACCCCAAGTTAAGTGCTCGATTGGTTAACCGATGCCAGTTTTTAACTTCAAGCTGTTGCGCGCTGGCAAGCGAGGTTGGCGCAAATGAGTAATAAACAGTGGTTATTTTCTGTGCTTTAAAGGAAGCATTGAGGGTGATGTCATGTGCCGACACGCCACCCGCAGTTAGCATTATTAATAGAACTAACAATGCTAATAACCACTTCATTAGTTTGCCTGTAAACCAAAAACAGCATAAAAATTTTCACGACTCTGCTTGGCCACAACTGCCGGCTCGAGCTGATACAGCTGAGCCACTGTTTCGCAGACATAGGGTAATAGTGCCGGTTCATTGCGTCGCGATTTGGGTTTGGGGGTGACTGTGCGCGGTATTAAAAATGGCGCATCAGTTTCAATTAGTAAGCGGTTAAGTGGAATACTGGGTATGAGCTGTTGTAATGCTTTACCGCGGCGCTCGTCGCACACCCAGCCAGTAATGCCAATATACAAACCTAAGTCTAAATAGCCTTTAAGAGCCTCAGCATCACCGGTAAAGCAATGTAACACACCGGTTACGTTAAACTCTTTTAAAATGCGCAGCATATCGTCGCTGGCATCTCGCTCATGTAAGTAGACCGGCAAGTTTAATTGTGTAGCTAAGCTTAACTGGCGGCGTAACACTGAGCGCTGCACATCGCGAGGAGAAAAGTCACGGTTATAATCTAAACCACACTCACCAATCGCGACCACTTGCGGGTTTTTGGCCAATGCAGTGAGTTGCGCCTCAAGCTGCTCGGTGGCCATTTTTGCATCGTGCGGATGCACTCCCGCGGTTGCGTATTGCTGATACTTAATTGCCAATTCAACAGATTGGGTGCTGGTTAAGATATCACAGCCAATCAGCAGCATGTTAGTTACTCCAGCCGCTGCTGCGCGGTCGATCACCGCTTGGTACTGGCCATCAAACTGGTGATTGGTTAGGTTAACCCCTGCATCAATCAAATAGCTGTGCATTACTGCGTGCGTTTCACGCGGATAGAACGGTTAAGACCTTCTTTTTTTAGTAAAAATGAATTAAACATACCGCGACTAATGATGACGTTGTCGCCGGCAGCTAATTGAATGTTATCCGAGCCAATTTGACGCCATTGTTGGCCATTTTCTAAAGTAATAATGAGCTCCCCGTAAGGCGCCTCTTTTACTGTGGCGACGGCTGAGTTAATAGAGCTATTATTTTCTTTTGCAATCGTTTTATGCTCTAAACCAAACTCACTTTTTTTGTTGGCAGCAGGGGTCGCAGCTGCAACCGGTGCCGCTACGGCCGCGTCGCTTGGCGTGAGTGTTTTATTGCTAGCTGGTTTAGTGAGAGGTTTGCCGGCAACGGTATTATCGTAGCAAAGTAGGCGGTTAAAGTCGTTTTCAATAAAGCTACACGCTTGCAGTGCTTGTTCATTGATAGTCGTTGCAGCAAGCGTAGGCGCGCTTAATAGCACTAGTAGTGAGAGTAATTTTTTATTCATGTTATTCCTCAGATTCTTGTTGTGGTTTAGCGGTATAAAACTTAGCTAAAATTAAGCCTAACTCAAACAATAACAACATCGGTAGCGCTAATAATGTTTGCGATAATACATCGGGCGGTGTTAAAAACATCGCTACTACAAAAACACCCACCACGATATAGGGGCGCTTTTCTTTTAAACTTGTAGTGGTAGTGGCGCCGCTCCAGCATAGCAACATAATGGCCACCGGTATTTCAAATGCGACCCCAAAGGCAAAAAATAACTTTAACACAAAGCCTAAATAACTACTTATATCAGGTGCCAGGGTCATCATTTCTGGGCCGGCACTGGTAAAAAAGCCTAAAATAATAGGCAGCACTACAAAATAGCAAAAGGCAATACCACCATAAAACAAAACAATGCTGGAAGCGAGTATCGGCATTAACATGCGCTTTTCGTGCTGGTACAAACCCGGTGCGATGAACCCCCAAATTTGATGCAGTATCCACGGAATCGAGGCAAATAGCGCCACAAACAAGGTCAGCTTAAAGGGGGCAAAAAAGGGTGCGGTGACATCGGTGGCGATCATCGTTGCGCTACTGGGTAAATGCGACACCAGTGGCGCTGCAACGAAGCTATAAATGTCATTTGCAAAATACACGATGGCAATAAAAATCACTAAAATACTTAATAGAGATTTAATTAACCGATCGCGTAGCTCTATTAAATGCGCGACAAACCCTGATTTTACTTCCTCAGCCATTATTTTTTATACCATGTAGTAAGTTGACCATGACAAGTGCTAATAAATTCACTTTTTTTCATCAGTTTGTTGGTTATCAGAGGGCTCTGTTGGGGGCTTTTTGTAACTATGGGTTACCGATTGAGCTGCTTGCTGGAGTTCAGTTAATGAGTTTTTTAGCTCAGGGGTTAAATCTTGTAAGTTTTGCTGTTCAGCTTTTTTTAAGTTCTCGTGTAACTCATGCACACGTAACTCTTCACTTACCTCGGCTTTAACCGCGTTTGCAAGTGATTTTGCGCTCTTTATCCAACGGCTTACCGTTCTAATTGCCACAGGCAAGCGCTCTGGACCCAGTACCACTAAGCCCACAATTAACACTACAACCAGCTCCCACATTCCCATTCTGGTTAAGCCTTGTTATTGTCTTTAGTTTTATCTGTATTGCCTGCGTCAGTGGATGTTTTTTCTGACTGTTGAATTTGCTCGGCTTGATCCTTTTCTTTATCGGTGTTTTGCTCATCCGACATGGCTTTTTTAAAGCCTTTCACTGCGCCGCCTAAATCACCACCCATACCACGTAACTTTTTAGTACCAAACAAAAGCACAATAATTGCTAATACAATCAATAACTGCCAAATACTAATGCCACCAAATCCCATATTTATCTCCAGTGTGTGTTGTTACAAATGTACATTTTAAATACTAATTATACGCTCTATCACGTAAATAGCACTTAGTTTATGCGCTACGCCAAGCAGCAATAAAGCCTGCTATAGCAGCGCTTGCAGCAATTCCCGCAGCAATTAAATCATGCTGTAAATAAAGTAACGTTGAAACAATTAACGCAGCGCTGGCAAATAAACCTAAAACCACAGGTTTATGCGACGCAACTGGCATTGGTTGCTGAACGTGGGGCACCCCCTGCTTTAAATTTTGATAAATTAAATCGGGAAGCTCTGGCATTTTTTCTGCCCAAAAAGGCAAATTTGCATACATTTGTTTTAATACCGACAGCGGGCCTACTTGTTGTTTGACCCAGTCTTCTAAAAAAGGTTTCGCTGTTTTCCATAAATCGAGTTGTGGGTACAGCTGACGCCCCAAGCCTTCAACATAGAGTAGGGTTTTTTGTAGTAACACCAATTGCGGCTGCACTTGCATATTAAAACGACGCGCAGTATTAAACAAATTAACTAATACATGACCAAATGAAATTTCCGCTAATGGCTTATTAAATATCGGCTCGCAAACGGTGCGAATAGCAAATTCAAATTCTTCAATATTGGTATCGCGCGGCACCCAGCCGGAGTCAACGTGCAATTGCGCAACTTGGCGGTAATCGCGATTAAAAAATGCAATAAAGTTCTCGGCTAAATAACGCTTATCTTCTTTATTTAAGGTGCCAACAATGCCGCAATCGATCCCTATATATTTAGGGTCTTCGGGGTGCTCACGAGAGACAAAAATATTACCCGGGTGCATGTCGGCATGAAAAAAACTATCTCTAAAAACTTGGGTGAAAAATACTTCAACGCCGCGTTCAGCGAGTAGCTTCATATTGGTGTTTTGCGCTAATAACGCCTCGGTATCGGAAACAGGAATGCCGTAAATTCGCTCCATTACCAATATGTTATGACGGCTGTAATCACTATAAACAGTGGGAATATATAGCGAGTCAGACCCCTCAAAGTTACGTTTTAATTGAATTCCATTAGCGCCCTCGCGCATTAAATCGAGCTCATCAAGTAGCGTTTTTTTGTATTCGTTTACCACTTCAACCGGGCGCAATCGTTTTGACTCGTTATGTACTTTAGCCAATACCTTAGCTAGCTTTTCCATTAACGCTAAGTCAGCATTAATTTGCTGATTAATATTAGGGCGAATTACTTTAATAACAACGTCTTGCTCATTGCCATTGGCCTCGATAAGAGTCGCTGTATGCACTTGCGCAATCGATGCTGAAGCGAGCGGGGTTTGTGAAAACTCACTAAAACGCTCGCTAATATCGTTTATTTCTAGTGCTTTTTCGATGATTTTTTGCGCCAGCTCACCTTCAAAAGGCGCTACCTGATCTTGTAAAAAAGCCAGTTCTAAAGCAATGTCGTGCGGCAGTAGATCGCGCCGTGTAGATAGCATTTGGCCAAATTTAATCCATACGGGACCCAGTTGCTGTAGCGCTAAACGTAAGCGTAAGCCAGGCGACTTATCTTTGTGCTGATTACGCAGCCAAAATAAGCTGCCACGCGCCATCTTAGCAAACCAAGGAACTTTATGTTTGGGGATTAATTCGTCTAACCCGTAGCTAAGTAATGTTTTAGTGATGTAATACAGTCGGGCAGTTGACACAAAAAGTCCTTAGCGTGAAGTTGAAGTTTTATTGATTAAGGCGCTAATACGTTGCTCAAGTGCGGCTACTTGACCTTTAAGTTCGCGATTTTGCTGTTTAAATTGCTCAAGCTCTAAAGGGTGTATGGTGACAGCCAGTTCATCTTGGCACAAACTGGTTAACATACTAGATAATTGCAGTTGTGCTTTTTTGCCGTGTTGCTGCAGCGTGGTTAAATGTACATATAACTGCTGAGCGGGTGCATCACCAATGTATCTTGCAAGCTGCTCTGGCCAATCAATATCTAACCCCGAAAAGGCCGCACTATAAGCCTGTGCAATATTTAAATCGCCATGCAAATCAAGTTTATCTTGGCGAATTAATTGCGTTAGCATGGCCGGGTTTTTTAATGCCAGCAAAGTGTCGATATTGGCGCTGATCATGCAATCACTGTGGGCGTCACTGGTTACGCTGTATAAGTGAAAGTGCTGGGCAGTAAATACCAACTGCACTGTTTGTTGCCAGTCTCTAATTTCGATTAGCAAGCGTTTATGCTGAACCGCAGCGAGCTTTTCAGACACGCTAGGGTCGAGCTTAAGCGCTTGATTTAATATTTTTTCAATACCTGACAGGAGCAAGTTTGGCAGCATGAACAACTGCGATGTATCAGCTTTCTCAGTGTTCTTTACCGTTACGTATTCATGCGCCATAGCCATTATGCCTTAGTATTTAAAACCGCGGTGTAAAGCAACAATGCCGCCAGTGAGGTTTTGATAGGTTGTTTGCTCAAAGCCGGCCTCGTTCATCATCCCTTTCAATGTTTCCTGATCGGGGTGCATACGAATAGATTCAGCTAAGTACTGATACGATTCGCTGTCGTTAGCCACCAACTTGCCCATAGTAGGCAATAAATTAAACGAGTAGAAGTCGTAGGCTTTACTTAATATGTCATGTTCAGGTTTTGAAAACTCTAATACCAGTAAGCGGCCGCCAGGCTTTAAAATTCGGTACATAGAGCGCAGCGCTTTATCTTTGTTAGTGACGTTACGTAAGCCAAAGGCAATGGTGATCAGATCAAAACTGTTATCGGGGAAGGGTAACGCTTCGGCGTTCATTTGTACGTAGTCAATATTGCCGACTAAGCCTAAGTTATGCAGCTTTTCGCGGCCAACTTTAAGCATTGATGAATTAATATCGCCTAGTATCACCTGACCGGTCTCGCCAACAAGTTGGCTAAATTTAGCGGTTAAATCGCCAGTGCCACCGGCCAAATCCAGCACCTGATGGCCTTTACGTACGCCTGAACTGGCAATGGTTTGGCGTTTCCATAAACGATGTACCCCAAAAGACATTAAATCATTCATTACGTCGTATTTAGCGGCAACTGAATGAAATACGTCTGCAACCATTGAGGCTTTTTCGTTTTCGGCAACTGTCTTATAGCCAAAATGCGTGGTCTTTTGTGGTGTTTCGTTCATGATTAATCTCTATCGTGGTAATAAAGACTAGTGTACTTGATTGTGCCCTGAAGGTGCAATTTGAATATGATTTATCAACACATTTAATGCTCAGCAATAAAGCTACTTTGGCCTAAAGAGTGCGCTTTAAAGGCGGCGTTAGAGGCGCTTTTAGCGAGCTCATTAAAGTCGCCGTGTTGCTGTTTAGCAATCCCTAAAGACAGCTCAATAGCTGGCAGGGTAATAGCGCTCTTTGAGCTAATAAAGCGCAGCTTTTCCACACCACTGCGCACTTTTTCGGCGATTAACTGCGTTGTTTCGTAATCTATATCTGCAACCACCACTGTAAACTGTGCTTTTGCGGTGCGCCCCGCTAGGCCACTTTGAAACACGTACTTTTGTACTTGTTTAGCGACTTTATTTAAAATAACTTCGCCAATAACGTCGCCAAAATTATCGATAAAATGGTCTAAGTTATTAATTTGAATTGCGATAGCGCAAACCGATTTTTGCTGATTAGCCCACAGCTGCACTTGTTTGGTGAGATAGTGGCGTTTATACAGTCCGGTTTGTGGGTCAATAACATGTTGTTTGCGCAGGGTGTTAAGCTGCTTTTTGGTAGTTTCATGCAGCTGCTTGGCATTCGTTAATGCTTGCTTAAATTTTTTGTGCTGGGTAAGTAATGTTGTTGTTTGTTGGTTGAGTCGTTGCAGTGCAACTCGGCTATTGGCAATACTGTTTTCATCTAGCGAATGCATACACTCACTGACATGCCCCGCAAAACTGACAATTTGTTGTTCAGTGCTATTTGCGTTGCGTGATAAAGCGTTAATCACACCATTGACGTTTTCTATCATAGCCACTTCAGTGTTATGGCCTAGATTTAAATGTTCAAAATAAAGCTGTTCAATAAATAGACAGTCGATAAGGGTGTTGTTGGTCACCGCTCGCTCAATGGCACTATTTAGCTCATCATTAACTTGGCTAATATAGGTATAAACAACCTGAAAATTAAGCGGTGTAGGCGGCAAGAAGTGGCGTTCTAAAAAAATACACACTTTCGTCATTTTATCTTGTGCTACAGCCATGGAATCATGGAACATCATTTGCAAATACCAACTAAATACATATGCATATCAATTTATAAACTCATCCATTGAAACATTGTTACATCCCAGTCTTACTACAGTAATCATTATCGCTGTCATTTAACAGCAAAAACGACACTTTAAGCGCTAAATTGCTATTTTAGCAAGGTTGATGCAAGTTTTATCACTCAAAAAGCTTAATTTACTTTATAAAAATGTAGTGCTGGGTACGATTTGTTGTAAATAGTTGAAAAATTATTGAGCGCTTTATCGTATTTACTTGCTATTTATTTGCCCTGCGATAGCGTTACGCAATCTATTTCATCAATAAGTAATATAACAATGAAACAATCATTTTCTCGGCCGCTGCGCCAGTCACTCCTCAGCATGGCATTTTTGTGTGCGTTAAGTGCGTGCCAAACCACGTCATTAAATGCCGATAAGCAGTTTACTCAGGTTGCAGAAAACATAGTGCAAAGTAGGCAAGATGTTAGCCCGTATAGTAATCCTGAAGGAGTAGATGGTTACCTGTTGCCTAATTTAACGGCGGAATTTTTAGCAGCGCAATATAATAAAAATATTCAGTTATTGGCCGACTTAGACGCGGTCAATGTTGCTCAGCTGAGTGCTGAAAACCAAATTAACTTTAGTATTATTCGCGCCCAAGTGCAAAATAGTGTTGATGAGTATGTGTTTAATGCGCACTACATGCCACTAACTTCAGAGTACGGGTTTCATTCTAGTTTATCATTTATGGTGAACAGCTCGCAGTTTAAAACACGCCAGGATTATGAACGCTATTTAGCACGACTTAAGCAAGTCCCGCGCTACTTTGCGCAAAATATACAGTGGATGAAAAAAGGTCTGGAAACCGGGCTCACGCAACCGCAAGCCGTACTGAAAGGGTATGAAGATTCAATTAGCATTTATATTGTGGATGACGCAACCGAGTCTGAGTTCTACAAACCTTTTTTAACTAATACCGCGGGCTTAACAGATAGCGACTTTTTAGCACTGCAACAGCAAGCGCAACGCATCATTAGTGAGCAAGTGATTACAGCGTATCAAGATTACTACACTTTTTTTACTGAGCAATACCAGCCGGGAGCGCGCAGCAGCATTGGCATTTCGGCAACTCCTAACGGTGCAGCCTTTTATGCTAACCGGGCAAAGCATTACACCACCACCGACATGACACCAAAGCAAATCCACGAACTCGGCTTAGCTGAAGTGGCGCGGATCCGCGGCGAAATGGAGCAGGTAATAAAAGAAGTAGGTTTTAACGGCACGTTTGCCGAATTTATCCATTTTTTACGCACTGATCCGCAATTTTATGCCACAACTCCCGAGCAGTTATTAAAAGAGGCTGCGTATATTGCGAAAAAAATGGATGCGCAATTACCTAAATTATTTCATACCTTGCCACGTAAACCGTATGGCGTGGTCGCGGTACCCGAAAACCTAGCGCCCAAATATACCACCGGACGTTACTCGGGCTCAAGCCGTGATGATCAGGCCGGGTTTTATTGGGTAAACACTTACGCATTAGATAAGCGACCACTGTATGCTTTAGAAGCGCTAACATTACATGAAGCAGTGCCGGGGCATCACTTGCAAATAGCGCTGAATGCAGAGCTTGAAAGTCTCCCTGATTACCGTCGTAATGCGTATTTATCGGCATTTGGTGAAGGCTGGGGGCTGTATTCTGAATATTTAGGAATAGAAGCCGGTTTTTATCAAGACCCTTATAGCCGTTTTGGCCGCTTAACCTACGAAATGTGGCGCGCTGCGCGTTTAGTGGTCGATACCGGAATGCATATGTATGGCTGGAGTCGTGAACGCGCGATGAACTTTATGGGAGATAACACTGCTTTGTCGTTGCACAATGTTAAAACTGAAACAGATCGTTATATTTCATGGCCTGCGCAGGCGTTATCATATAAAATTGGCGAATTAACTATTAAGCGCTTACGTAAAGAAGCGGAGCAGGCCCTTGGGCAAAAATTTGATGTGCGAGAGTTCCATCATCAAGTATTGCGCCATGGTTCAGTGCCGTTATCTGTGCTTGAGCAGCAAATTCGTTTATATATTAAAAATGAACTAGCTAAACAGGAGCGTTAAATACTCCGCATCAATCGTAATGGCTTATATGAGGGCGTGTTTACCTTTGAGGTTAATATGTTCTCAGGTTATAAAATAATAAAATGCGCATATCATCTATAGTAAGTGATATGCGCATTTGTCTATTAAAGCCATTTTATTTCATTGGCGAAAAAGTACTGCTGAGGGGTTTTGAGTGAACAATTTTATAGTTCTTAGTATTAATGTATTTGCGAGCCTTTTTATTGTTGTGTTAGGTTTTATCGTGTTGTCGGTTATCATCTTTTATATTCGAGATGTAACGCAAACCAAGCATGCGATTAGGCGTAACTATCCGGTAATTGGCCGGTTTAGATACTTTTTTGAACGCCAAGGCGAATTTTTCCGCCAATACTTTTTTGCCCTAGACAGGGAAGAAATGCCGTTTAACCGCGCTGAACGTAGTTGGGTGTATCGCGCCGCGAAAGACGTTGATCACACCGCAGCGTTTGGTTCAACGCAAAGCCTAGAAGTCACTGGTACGGTAATGTTTATGAACTGTGCATTTCCGACCTTAGATGAAGAGGCGCTTGACCCGAGTAACGTCACTTTAGGCCCTTATTGTAAAACGCCTTACACCACGAACTCTATATTTAATATTTCCGGCATGAGTTTTGGTGCATTGTCGAAACCCGCTGTACGAGCGCTCTCTAAAGGCGCCAAGCTTGCGGGTTGTTGGTATAACACCGGTGAAGGGGGCTTGAGCCCGTATCATTTAGAAGGGGGCGCCGACTTAGTGTTTCAAATTGGTACCGCAAAATACGGTGTGCGCGATGAGCATGGCAACTTAAGCCCGGCTAAATTAAAAGAAGTGGCGGCGCACGAACAAGTAAAAATGTTTGAGCTAAAGCTCAGTCAAGGTGCTAAACCGGGTAAAGGCGGGATGTTGCCAGGGCGTAAGGTGAATGCTGAAATTGCTAAAATCCGTGGCATCCCCGAAGGACAAGATTCAATTAGCCCCAATGGCCACCCTGAAATTAAAAACCCCGCAGATATACTTGATTTGCTAGCAACGGTGCGTAATGCCACCGGAAAACCAACCGGTTTTAAAGCGGTAATCGGCGAGTACACTTGGCTAGAAACCTTATTTGCCGAGATCAATCGCCGTGGTATTGAGTCTGCCCCTGATTTTATTACTATTGATAGCGCAGACGGTGGCACCGGTGCCGCGCCGCAATCACTATTAGATTCGGTGGGGTTGCCGCTAAGAGAAAGTTTACCGCTGGTTATTAATCTACTAGAAAAACATGGCTTGCGAGAGCGCGTTAAGGTGATTGCTTCAGGTAAGTTAATTGTCCCGTCTAAAGTTGCCTGGGCGCTTGCTTTGGGAGCTGATTTTATTGTCTCTGCACGTGGGCATATGTTTGCGCTAGGGTGTATTCAAGCAATGCAGTGTAATAAAGATACCTGCCCCACGGGGATCACCACCCACGACAAGCGCTTACAAAAGGGCTTAAATGTGGCAGATAAAGCGCAGCGGGTGGCAAACTATAATAAGTATGTGCATTACGGTGCCGGTTTAATCGCGCATTCCTGTGGTGTGTCGAGTGCCCGTGAATTAAAGCGTAAACACGTGCGTATAGTGCAAGAAAGTGGTTTGTCAGAGCCGCTAGATAAAATTTACGAAAACTATAAGTAATGTTAACTTAGTTTCGTGTTAAGAAGAAAAAGGCGCATTACGCGCCTTTTTTGTGGTTAGTCGTACGCTGAGCCTAGTTTAATTGGCTAATTAATAAGCTAAAGAAAGCGTCTTTAGTGTTGCAGCTGGGCGCATTTAAGATTAACTGCTCACCCAAGGCTAACGTTTGTTGCTGTACGCTAAGACGCGTGTCGTCATCACGAATGCTATCAATATCAGCCACGTGCGCTAAGCCAATGGTGCGCCTGATTAGCTCGGTGCCACAAAAGCCAATGCTATCTTGCAATACTTGCTGCATAAACTGCTCGCTATACCCGGCTACTTTAAAGCTCTGTTCAGTGGTGTGCTGCTCGATTAGCGACACCCATTGCTGTTCAAATACGCTATAGCACTCCACTAAGGTACTGAGAAGGTGCGTTTGATAATTACGCCGCGCCACAAAGTCTGCAATATGGCCGCGTTGGGCGCAGTAATTGAGCAGTAAATTACCGATAAAAGAGCCAATATCAAAGCCAATTGGACCAAAAAAGCCAAACTCAGGGTCGATCATCTTAGTGTTTTGCTGATCGACAAAAATACTGCCACTGTGCATATCGCCGTGCAGTAAGCTTTGTGGGCTGGATAAAAACCGTGCTTTTAGTTTGGCCACCGCCAGCTTTAACGCGCTGTTATTGCGAAGCGCCTGCACGTGTGGTGCTAACTGCTGTGGGTAATTATTGCGTGGGTGGTCAATGTACGGATCGCTAAAAAACAAATCTTCGGTTATTTGGCACAGCTCAGGGTTCGTAAATTGACTCACCAAGGCTTTTTTATGTTGTGCGGGTAAATAAAAATCAGAATTATAAAACCCGGTATGGCTTAAATAGGTTGCCACATGCTGCGCTAACTGAGGAAATTGCTGCGCGTTATTTTGTGCGCCGCGTAAAATTTGTAACTGGCCTAAGTCTTCCATTATGGTCAGTGCTTGTGTGGCGCAATAATGTAAAACGCGTACCGTAAACTGTGGGCAAATTGCACCGTGATTAAGCAATACTTGGGCTTCTATGCGCGCTCTATCGAGCGTAAGCGGCCACGATTCACCCACGCAACGGGCATAAGGCAGTGCCTGCTTCAAAATAACACTGTTATTGTGTTCATCACTAATTCTAAATACTAAATTAAGGTTGCCGTCGCCAAATTCGTAAGCCGATAACGTTTGCCCAGGCGCAAAAAAATCGCATTGCTGGGTGTCAATCAGTGTACTGACATAATCGATAGCGCGCTGTGCATTAAAAGCAACATAATGTGTCATGCTGGGGTTCTCAAAAATTAGCTTTTAAGCATTCTATACCTTTAAATGTTTAGATGTCTATAAGTCTAACTTGAGAGTTTTTCAAACTGGTGTAACATAATGCTACGCTTTTTTTATCGCCAAACATTATGCAAAACTTAATCGCCAGTAGTTTAAAATATGAAAACGGGTCGCTCAGCGTACTCGATCAGTACTTACTTCCGCATCAACAGCTATGGCATCAGTGCCACACGGTTGACGCGATGAAAGCATTAATTATTAGCTTAAAAATTCGCGGTGCGCCGCTGATTGGCTTAGGTGCTAGTTTATTAATCGCCCATTTAGCGGAGCAGGGCATGGCCAAACAAGCCTTAGCCGCTGCCATTGATGAGCTAGAAGCGACTCGCCCCACAGCAGTTAATTTAATGCATTGTATGGCGGCGCTGCGTCAGGCACTGCAGCAAGCTGATTATATTAGTGCCATTGTTAGCACCGCTGAGCAACTATTTATAGAGGATATAGCTCTGTGTGAGCGCATGGCTAAGCGCGGCGCTGAGCTAATAAGTAGCGGCGATAATATTTTAACGCATTGTAATACCGGTGCGCTTGCCACTGCTGGCATTGGGACTGCGTTAGGGGTGATATATAAAGCGCAGCAACAACACGGCAATATTCATGTGTGGGTTGATGAAACGCGACCGCTATTACAAGGCGGGCGCTTAACCGCATTTGAGCTGGCGCGCTGGAAGATCCCTTATACCTTAATTTGCGATAATATGGCGGCGAGCTTAATGGCTGCAGGTAAGGTTGATAAAATTGTGGTCGGTGCCGATCGGATTGCCAGCAATGGCGATTTCGCTAATAAAGTGGGGACCTATAACTTGGCGGTGTTAGCGCATTTCCATCACATACCATTTTATGTTGTTGCGCCAGTCACCACGCTTGATGTTGATACGCAGTGTGGCAGCGATATAGCAATAGAGCAACGTAATGCTGCTGAAGTGCGGGGCGTCAGTGGCAGTTTTGGCGATGTAATATGGGCGCCAAAAAATGCGCATGTGTATAACCCAGCGTTTGATGTAACCCCAGCAAAGCTCGTCACTGCGTGGATATTCGATACCGGGGTTTATAACCAAGCTGAGGTCGCACAAGGTGTGTTAAGCACGCTTAAGTAAAGCGGCGCTAATGGCGGCCGCCATAAGTGAGCCTAGCTTAGTTATTAGCTTGAGCATTACAGCTTAATCTAATAATGGAAATTGGCTAGCAATCGCTGACTCAGTGCTGTTCGCTACCCAACCTGTGGTGTTATTAAATAAACGAATGGCAGTAAACTCAGGATCGCTGCCCATATCAAACCAATGCGCAGTGAGTGCTGGGACTGAGATCAAATCGCCTTGCTGACACAACACTTGATAAACCTTATTACCAATATGCAAACAAAATAACCCTTGGCCTTTTACAAAAAAGCGCACTTCGTCTTCACTATGGGTATGTTCAAATAAAAACTTTTGTCGTAGCTCAGCTGCATTAGGATGCCCTTTAGCAAGTGAAATAACATCAACGGTTTGATAACCACCTTGCTGTTTTAAGCGTGCAATATCACTGTGATAAGCGCTAATAATGGCATCTTGACTGGTTGCAGCTGTGATTGACGCGGTGGCTTGCCATTGCTCAAAACGAACATTGACTTTATTCAGTTCGGCGGTAATTTGTCTTGCATCTTGAGTGGTTAATAATGCATTGCTGCCATTACAATCAGCAAAAACAGTAAGTTGGCTCATGCTAAGTGCTCCGTGGTGAATTGGCTAAAATCATCAATGTAGTTATGCGCAGGAGAGTTTGCTTGACCATCACGAATTAAATGCAGGGTTTGTAAGCCAGCATTTTTGGCGGCATCAAGTTCTGCGGTAACATCACTTAAAAACAGTACTTCACTGGCGGCAAACGGGAGTTGCGAAATTATATTTTCATAGGCGCTAGATTGTTGTTTAGCGCCTACTTGGGTATCAAAGTAGTCAGTAAACAGCGGGCGCATATCACCAAAATCTGAGTATTGAAAAATTAACTGCTGCGCTTTTACTGAGCCCGATGAGTATACATAAAGCTGACGGCCGGCTTGCTGTTGTTGCTGTAAAAACCGGTAAGCGTCGGGGTAGATATGACCACTAAAGTCACCTTGTTGATAACCCGTTTGCCAAATAAGCCCTTGTAATTGTTTAAGTGGAGTAATTTTTTTATCTTCTGCCATCCAGGTCAGCAAGGTACTAATAACGAGCTCAAGATCTGCATTGGGTTGCGCAATCAGTGTTTTTATCGCACTAATTTGCTCGGCGACAAGTGTGTTATTGGCATTGGCACGCACAAAGTCGGGCAGTTGTTTGGCGGCATAAGGAAATAACACCTCTTTGACAAATGAAATGCGCGTTATGGTGCCTTCAATATCGGTTAAAATGGCTTTGATCATCGCGTAGCTCCCGCCTGAATACCCACTATTTTTAACCGCTCTAATTCACAGCTAAATAAAAACTCCAGTGCTTCTAAATGGCGGCGTACTTCTTTTATATTGCGCCCAACCGCGTATAAACCGTGGCCACGTATCAGTACCCCATACTCAATAGGAGTATGTAAATGATGGTCGCTGACCAATAAGCTTAAGCGCTCTATGTTTTGATCGTTATCAAAAATAGCGATGCTCAAGGTGTCTAAATGTGAGGTAAAGCCGGTCAGTGCTTTTTGCATTTCGTAACCAGTTAAAGTGAGCTGATGACTAGCGGTGATTTGCGACAGTACCGTGGCCGCCACAGAGTGGGTGTGCAGTATACAGTGCGCTTCTGGGATCAGTTGATACAAACTTAAATGTAATTGTGTTTCAGCAGAGGGGGTTTGTGCACCGCTTTGGCGCTTGCCATGATGATCTAACGGTAAAAAATGCTCTTTGCTTAACTGGCCTTTATCGTGGCCACTGGCAGTAACGACAAAGCCGCTAGCCGTGCGAGCTGAAAAATTGCCACCGGTTGCGGGTACCCAGCCTTTTTGGCTCACCCATTTACCGGCTTCTATAAGTTGCGAAATAGCGGTATTGTTTTGCATACGTTCCTCACTTATGAGCATAAAGCTAATTGTTTTTAGACGGCTATACTTCTGTTTGTAGCAATGATAGCATCGCTTTGTGCGTAAAACCATCATTAAGGGTACCTTGTGTTTGAAAGTAAATTACCAAATTTAGCGGTCAGTATATTTAGCCAAATGAGCGCCTTAGCGCAGCAATATTCGGCCATCAACCTGTCGCAGGGTTTTCCTGAATTTGACGCACCAGCACTGTTAAAAAAGCAGTTAAATTATTATGTGCAGCAAGGGCTTAATCAATATTCACCGTCGTCAGGTGTGCCGCGGCTACAGCAGCAAATAGCCGCATTAGCGAGTCGTAAATACGGCGCCGACATTGATGCAGACAGCCAAGTGACCATTACCTCAGGGGCAACAGAGGCGTTGTTTGTGGCGATTCAAAGCATAGTGCGCGCCCATGATGAGGTGATTGTGTTTGATCCCGCTTACGACTCGTATCAACCGGCTATTGCGCTGGCGGGCGGTAAGTCGGTACATGTTGCTTTGCAGGCGCCACACTACAGCATAGACTGGCAGGCCGTTCGCCAGGCGATCAGCGCCAAGACCCGTGCAATTATTATTAATACGCCGCATAATCCCAGCGGTAAAATTTTGCAGCAGCAAGATATACAGGCGCTTAAAGAGTTGGTAAGTGTGCACGGTTTGTATGTAATTAGTGATGAAGTGTACGAGCATATTACCTTTGACGGTAAGCCGCATTTAAGCATGTTACGCGACGCTGAGTTACTGGCGAGCAGCTTTGTTATTGCCAGTTTTGGTAAAACATTCCACAGCACCGGTTGGAAAATGGGTTACTGCATTGCACCGGCCGCTTTAGCCGCCGAGTTTCGAAAAATTCATCAATATGTTACGTTTTCAAGCTTTACGCCTGCACAGCATGCATTGGCCGATATGCTAGCGCAACAAAGTGACCATATTGAGCAGCTCAGTGGTTTTTATCAACAAAAACGCGACTTGTTGGCCAGTCACTTAGCTAACAGCCGCTTTAAAGTTTTACCAAGCCAAGGCAGCTATTTTTTATTGCTAGATTACAGTGCCGTGTCTGATTTAACGGACGTAGAGTTTTGCCAATGGCTAGTTGCTCAAGCGGGCATTGCGGCGATTCCGCTGAGTGTGTTTTATCACGACGGCGCCGGCAAGCATGATAAGGTTATTCGCTTATGTTTTGCCAAACATGACGCAACATTAATAGAGGCAGCACAGATATTATGTCAACTTTAACGATAAGTGTATTACAAAGCGCATTGCACTGGCTGGATAAAGACGCCAATTTAGCGATGTTTAATCGCCAACTTGAGAGTATAACCGAACAGCCCGATTTAATTTTATTACCGGAAACCTTCGCCACCGGTTTTGCCGTTAACTTAGCCTGTGCTGAGCCCGAAAACGGCAAAGTGCTTAGCTGGTTAAAAGCGCAAGCTGCGAAACATAATGCGGTTATTGCCGGCTCAGTATTGGTTACTCAAGGCGATAAAAAAGCCAATCGCTTTTACTGGGTGCAAGCGAATGGGGATGTGAGCTATTACGATAAACGGCATTTATTCTGTTTAGGTCAAGAAGGCGACTTTGTAGTTGCTGGGCAACAGCGTAAAGTATTTACTATCAAAGGTTTTAAGCTTTTACCCCAGGTCTGTTATGACCTACGCTTTCCGGTATTTCAGCGCAATACCGATGATTACGATGTGATGGTCAATATTGCAAACTGGCCCGCGGTGCGTCGCCATGTGTGGGATACATTGTTAATGGCTCGAGCGATGGAAAACTTATGCTATGTGGTGGGTGTGAATCGAATTGGTGAAGATGGCAATGGGGTGGCGCTTAATGGCGGCACTGCGGTCTACGATTTTAAAGG
>NZ_JBFJHD010000034.1:0-23787 GCF_041613455.1 Pseudoalteromonas sp.
ATCGAATTGAACACGAGGCTATATTTCAATGAGCAAAAAGCTGCATATTAAAACCTGGGGTTGTCAGATGAACGAATACGACTCTCAGAAAATGGCTGAACTTTTAGATGCCACCAACGGCTATCAGCTAACTGATGATGCAACAGATGCCGACGTTATCTTACTTAACACCTGTTCAATTCGTGAAAAAGCGCAAGAAAAAGTATTTCATCAGTTAGGTCGCTGGAAGTTATTAAAAGACGACAAGCCCGATCTGATCATTGGTGTTGGCGGCTGTGTTGCCTCACAAGAAGGTGATTCTATTCGTCAGCGTGCACCGTTTGTCGATGTTATTTTTGGCCCACAAACCCTGCATCGTTTACCAGAAATGATTAAACAAGTGCAAGGCGACAAAGGCTCGTCGGTGGTTGATATTTCATTTCCAGAAATTGAAAAGTTTGACCGTTTACCCGAGCCAAAAGCTGAAGGTCCTTCTGCTTTTGTGTCGATTATGGAAGGCTGCTCTAAGTACTGCACCTTTTGTGTTGTTCCCTACACCCGTGGTGAAGAAGTTAGCCGTCCAGTAGACGATGTGCTGCTTGAGGTAGCGCAGCTAGCAGAGCAAGGTGTACGTGAAGTTAATCTATTAGGGCAAAACGTAAACGCCTATCGCGGCGACACTCACGACGGCGAAATTTGTTATTTCTCAGATCTCATTCGTTACATTGCCGCAATTGATGGCATTGACCGTATTCGTTATACCACGTCGCACCCGGTAGAGTTTACCCCTGACATTATTGAAGTGTATGCCGATGTACCAGAGCTGGTTGATCACTTACATTTACCGGTACAAAGTGGTTCAGACCGTATTCTAAACCTAATGAAACGTGGCCACACTGCGCTTGAGTACAAGTCGATTATTCGTAAATTACGTAAAATTCGCCCTAACTTAAGCATGTCATCTGACTTCATTATTGGTTTTCCAGGTGAAAGCCAAGCCGACTTTGAAGCCACAATGCAGTTAATCAGCGATATCGGTTTTGATATGAGCTTTAGCTTTATTTACAGTGCGCGTCCAGGCACGCCGGCTGCTGACTTACCGGATGATGTAACAGAGCAAGAGAAAAAAGAGCGCTTATACCTATTACAAAACCGTATTACGCAAATGGCACAGCAAATTAGCCGCCAAATGTTCGATACCGAGCAACGCATTCTGGTTGAAGGGCCTTCAAAGAAAAACCCAATGGAATTACGTGGCCGTACCGAAAATAACCGTGTAGTGAACTTTGTTGGTCCACACACAGTGATCGGTCAGTTTGTTGATGTACGTATAACCGAAGCACTACCTAACTCTTTACGTGGTGACTTAATTCGTACAGAATCAGAAATGAACTTACGCCGTGATATTGCTCCTTCAGCTATTTTAACAAAAGCTGCGAGTCTTGAGCCAAAACCAGACCCTACGAACGAAATTGGCGTTGCTACTTTCGTTCCTTAGTGGACACTCTTAGCGCCAGCAACTGCTGGCGCCATGCTATAGGAAGTAATTTTGAGTAATCAGTTAAAAACGTTAGAGATTTATTTAGAACCTGCCGATAACAAACGCCTTTCCTCTTTATGTGGCCCGTTTGACGAAAACATCAAACAGATTGAACGCCGTCTAGGTGTTGAGATAATCCATCGCGATAACTTTTTTAAAGTAACAGGTAAAACCTACAGTAGCGCCAGTGCGGTAGAGATATTAAAAAACCTTTATGTTGATACTCAGCCTGTACGCGGTGAAATTGGCGAAATAGAACCCGAAAACGTGCATTTAGCAATCACGGCGGCTAATGCATTAGAGCAAGACATGCCTAAAAGCGCCTACGGCAAAGAAATGGTGATTAAAACACGTCGTGGGGTGATTAAACCACGCAATGATAACCAAGGCCTTTATGTTGCCAATATAATGCATCACGACATTACCTTTGGTATTGGCCCTGCCGGCACCGGTAAAACTTACCTTGCGGTAGCCGCCGCGGTCGATGCGCTAGAGCGCCAAGAAATTCGCCGCATTTTACTGACTCGCCCAGCCGTTGAAGCAGGTGAAAAACTTGGCTTTTTACCTGGCGATTTAAGCCAAAAAGTCGACCCTTATCTGCGCCCGCTTTACGATGCCTTGTTTGAAATGTTGGGTTTTGAAAAAGTAGAAAAGCTGATCGAAAAAAACGTTATTGAAGTGGCGCCGCTTGCGTATATGCGCGGCCGTACGTTAAATGATGCGTTTATTATTTTAGATGAAAGCCAAAATACCACAGCCGAGCAAATGAAAATGTTTTTAACCCGTATTGGTTTTAATTCCAAAGCGGTGATCACCGGTGATATAACGCAAGTTGATTTACCCCGTGGTACACGCTCAGGGTTGCGACACGCTATTGAAGTGCTAAACGGCGTAGACGAAATCAGCTTTAACTTTTTTAAAGCTCACGATGTGGTGCGCCACCCGGTAGTGGCACGTATTGTTGAAGCGTACGAGCGCAACGATGAAAGCGAGCGACTGAAGCGCATTGAAAAGCAAAAAGCGCGCGATGAATTGGCCGCTCAACAACAGCCTACTACTAAAGAGTAATACCGTGACCACAGTACTTGATTTACAACTCGCCTGTGAGTTTGACAACTTACCCAGCGAAGCACAATTTTTGCTTTGGGCCGATAAAGCCCTGAGCCACTATCGCGATGAGTCTGAGCTCACTATTGTCATTAGTGATGAAGCGCAGTCGCAACAACTTAATAATGACTACCGCGGTAAGAATAAACCAACCAACGTGTTGTCGTTTGAATTTGAAGCACCCCCGGGGATTGATATTCCTTTAGTGGGTGATTTAATTATTTGCCCAGCGATTGTACACGCTGAAGCAATTGAGCAAGAAAAGTCATTTCATGACCACTTTGCGCATATGGTTATTCATGGATGCTTGCATTTACTCGGCTTTGACCATATAAAGAGTGAAGAGGCTTTTGAAATGGAAAGCATAGAAAAGCAATTACTTGCAGAGCTAAACATAGCTGACCCATATCGGGACGATATTTAAATTAACGGAGCATATAGACGTAATGAGCGACGGTAACTCGCAATCTAGCCAGGGTTCTTCTGGCAAAACGTGGTTGGGCCGCATAGCCCAAATGTTGCAAGGGGAACCCCAGAATAGAGAAGAGCTGGTTGAAGTGATTGCCGATGCGCAAGAGCGGGATGTAATCGATCCAGAAACCAAAGATATGATTGAAGGTGTGCTTGGCGTGTCTGAGCTTAAAGTGCGGGACATTATGGTGCCGCGCTCACAAATGGTGACACTGGAAATCGACAGCCCACTTGAAACACTCATCCCGATGATGGTTGATTCAACTCACTCGCGTTTTCCGGTTGTATGTGAAGACAAAGACCATGTAGAAGGGATTTTGCTCGCTAAAGATTTATTACCACTGATCTTAAACAAAGATGAGCACTTACCCTCTTTACGTGAATACTTGCGCCCTGCGATGGTGGTGCCAGAAAGTAAACGTGTTGATACCCTGCTTAACGAATTTCGTCAGCAACGCTATCATATGGCGATTGTGATTGATGAGTACGGCGGTGTCTCGGGCTTAGTGACAATTGAAGATATTCTTGAAATTATCGTGGGTGAAATCGAAGATGAGCACGACGAAGAAGAAGATCAACAAGATATTCGCCAACTTGCTAAGCATGTGTACGTGGTGCAAGCATTAACACCAGTGGATGACTTTAACGACCACTTTAAAACGGGTTACAGCACGCAGGAAGCCGATACCATTGGTGGCACCGTACTACACGCCTTTGGTCATATGCCAAGTCGTGGTGAAACCATAGAAATAGACGGTTACCAGTTTAAAGTAACTAACTCTGACAATCGTCGTATCTTGCAGCTGCAAGTGACCGTACCTAAGGCTGATGATAACGACAGTGAAGACTCTGCTAACTAAGGTCACCCTATTAGCAAAAGATAAAAACGTATGGCTCGCATTATTTGCGGGCCTTATTTTAACTTTTAGCTATGCCCCTTTCTATATTTGGCCCTTGGTGTTTATTAGCCTTGCCGCCATTCTATTTTGCATTCAGCCAACTAAAACAGGCAAAGCCCCCGCCAAAACCGCGGCTAAATATGGCTTTATATTTGGTTTAGGCTGGTTTGGTGCCGGTATTAGCTGGGTACATGTGTCGATTGCCACCTTTGGCGGCATGCCATTGGTCGCCTCATTAGCGCTGATGGCGCTATTGTGTGCTTATTTAGCGCTCTTCCCTGCACTCGCATTTTGGGCGGCCACTCGCTTTGCCAGTGGCCCGAAAAGCTATGGCGCATTATTAATCGCAAGCTTTGCTATTAGCGAATATTTACGTGGCAGCTTACTGACGGGCTTTCCGTGGCTTAGCTTTGGTTATACGCAAACAGACAGTCCGCTGCAGCTGCTTGCGCCGTATATTGGTGAGTTTGGTTTAACCTTAAGCTGCGTAGCAATTGGCTTTGCTTTATACCGTCTGAGTCAAAAAGACTTTATTACTCTCAGTGGTGTTGCTGTCGCTATAGCACTGCTGCTTAGCGCTGCACACTTTAGTACTACCACACGCTATTCTGGCAAAACCATGTCAACCTTGTTGGTACAAGGCAATATAAAACAGCACCTGCGCTTTGAGCCCAGTGAGTTTTGGACCACCATGAGTAAGTATCAAGACATGACGCGCACGCATTGGGATGCAGATTTAATCGTCTGGCCTGAAGCCGCTGTACCGGAAATAGAAGCACTGGCCGACGAATACTTAGCTAACTTAGATAACGCTGCATCCTTTAATAAAACCGCCCTCGTTACCGGCATTGTTGATTACCAACTGGATACTCGTACTATTTTTAATACGCTTATTGTGGTGGGTAACAAAGAGCGTAACGACGAGCATGGCCATTATCACTATCTCGATAAAAACCGCTACCAAAAACACCAGCTGTTACCCATTGGTGAGTTTGTGCCGTTTGAAGATATACTGCGCCCGATTGCCCCGTTATTTGATTTACCTATGTCGTCGTTTACCCGTGGCGAAAAAGTACAAAATAATCTGCGCGCCAACGGCTTTAACTTATTGCCGGCCATTTGCTACGAAATTGTATTTAGCGATCTGGTGCGCGGCAACTACCAAAGCCAGTCAGACTTGCTCTTTACCGTGAGTAACGACGCGTGGTTTGGCGACTCCATTGGCCCCCACCAGCATATGCAAATTGCGCGTATGCGTGCCTTAGAGCTACAACGCCCACTGGTACGCGTTACCAACAATGGCGTGAGTGGCGTGTACGACCCCATCAGCCATACCGAGCAAACCATGCCACAGTTTGCAGCCACCACCATGAAAGCGCACATCAAGCTTATTCAGGGCGATAGCGTGTACAGTCAATATGGCAACCTATTTGTATGGGCAGTTGTGGTGCTGCTGGGTGTGGGTGGATTGGCTGCTAGATTTAAGGTTAAAGGTTAAAGGTTAAAGGTTAAAAATTAAAGGCGCTAGGTTTAGCCTTCAGCTAGAATTTAAGCCCAACGCCATGGTTGGGCTTAATTTTATCTTTATCGAACCGTTTTAATACTTTCTAACAGTTCCACCATGCCGGCTTGGTTTACTTGGATCACGCCGCGTTTTGGTCTGTCTAAGTCGATAATAATAAATACGATCAGGGTGATCAGTAACGACACCAACACTATTGGAGCAATAATACGTTGCCCACTGAGTCCCGCCGAGTAGCCCATAATGCCGCCCGATGAAATAAACACCACAAACAGCAGCATTAACACCACCTCAGGTACATGCATTTGCAGTAACGCGTTGCGCTTACCTTGGCTGTCTATGACATCATTTAACGACTTTACAAACGCGCCAGTAGTAACAGGGCGCGGATCAACATTGGTCGCCTCAACAGCTAATGTCCATAGTTCAGCTTGAATGTTGGCTATTTTTTTATTGTAGTCGTTACGTTGCTGGTGTTTAGTTAAATCTAGCTGGCCAATCGCAACACGCAGCTCCAAGTATTGTTCAAATAACTCGCTGGCGGGTTGTTGATATTCTGCTGGCAATAACTCGATGCGTAAAACAGCCGTGCCAATACTGTTAGCTTCATCAATTAACGCCATGCTGCGATTGTCATAACGCTGCATCGACATACTAAAGGTAAAACCCAGTAATAACGCAAGCAAACCTAGGATGCTGCCTTGTATTGAGCCGGTGAGGGCTTTTACTTCGCTGTCGGTACGCGCCTGAATAAAGCGCCCTGCTCTGAACCCCATTTCGTTACAAATAATTATGGTTACAAACAGACCCACCGCAATCATTACACTGCTTAATCCGTACAATAATTCATCTTCAAACATGTTGTTAATTTCCGCCTATGCTGTTCTATCGTATGTAGTAAACGCCCAACACTGGCAGGTCACATACGGCTAATGGGTTAATCACTAACTATTTTATGGACTTTACAGTAAGTCATTTATTTGACAACAAATAAATAAAAAAAGACTGCACATGGCAGCCTTTGCAGATTAGCGTGTTGTCACATCTCGGTGCTTGTGTGGTTACTTTAGCGGCGCGTTATTAATTGCCGAAAGCGGCACATTAACATCGAATAATTGACCGCGTACCTCGTTCACGCCAAGCGCTTTTAAACGTGCGGTATGCATTGTTAAGTACGCCTGTGCCGACGCTTCATCTTCAAACAGGTAAATACCACCGGCGAGTTGACCTTGTTGGTTTTCGGTCCAAATTTTCCAAATAACACCGGGTTCTTGGTTAATAGACTCTGCTAACCCTTTTAACGCAACTGACATTTCCTCGCCAAATGGACCGGCAAAATCAAAATCTACTTGTAATAATTTTTTCACGATAAGCCCTCTGATAAATAAAAACGTAGTTTTTACGCTTTGAATAGTATTGCAGTAAATTAGTCAGCTACCTAACATAAGCTAAGCAACGAGTAACATGCATGCCTTGCAAGCTTAATGTAAACCATTTTTAATCGCTCCATAGCTGTCATAGTAAGTATTGAGACTGAAAGGAAAGCGGCCTTGAATTAGAGTTAGCTGATGAAGAAGCTATAACAAATAATATCGATTGTATGCGTACAATTTCATATCAATACTTAGCACCTAATACGCACTTTAATATCACCCCTACAACATAAAGCAATACTTTCTTGCTTTATTCTGGCTTTATTAATAGTATGCGCATCAATAAAATCAAACAACTCAATGAATTACTTAAAATTCTACAGTTTGACTTTATTATCTAACCGCAAACACATAAAAAGGAATATAATGTGAATAAAATAGCCTCAATCTTTATCTTAATTGGCCTACTTTTAACTACTGGCTGCACCAGCATAATGACCGCAGAGCAAGCGGCTCCTACCTTAAATAAGCCCCAAGTCGATGAATTACAAATTGCTGTCGTTGATCACCGCCCTTATGTTGTAAATGGCGATAAATTATCTGGCTTTGAAGGATTAAGTCGTTCTGGCTTTGGGATACCTTATACACGAAACCTCGTTACTGGCGAAACTATGCCTCAACACTTAGGTAAACGCCTTGCTGCTGGCTTTATTCGTGCTGGTATTAACGCTAAATTAATACCTACAACGCCACAAGTGAATATTAATAACATTAAAGCAGATGCCGATACACCGGCTATCATTATTGTGCTTAATGAGTGGAAGTATGACCATCATGCTTTTACTGATAACTCCTGGTATGACTTTGATCTGATTATAAAAGATGGCTCTGGGACTACGCTTATAAATAAAAACTTTACTGGTGAGCAAGATATTCCGAGTATGCATACCAATGATTTACAACTACTTTATAAAGAGCGCTTCGAATTAGCATTTGCTGATGCTGAAATACAGGCGTTACTTTAAAAACATCACGTAAACCACAATAAACCTTTATTAATTTGACCAGCTGACTAATCAACATTAATAATTATTTTTCGGTTTATAAAAAGCCCTGCTTGATACCAAGCAGGGCTTTAAAATATTCAGCCATTAAAAATTAACTCTCAATGGCGAGTAACTCCACTTCAAATATCAATACCGAAGCCGGTGGAATACTGCCCACTCTTTTTTCGCCATACGCCAGTTGGTGTGGCACATAAAACAGGTATTTATCGCCTGGGCTCATTAGTTGTAAACCTTCGGTCCAGCCTTTGATCACTTGATTTAAACCAAAGCTAATGGGCGTATTACGCTCAACTGAGCTGTCAAACACTGTGCCGTCGATTAAGGTGCCATGGTAATGCACCTTTACTTTACTTTGCGCAGTTGGCTTTTGCTCACCCTCACCGCGTTGCAGCACTTTGTACTGTAAGCCTGAGTCGGTTTCAACTACGCCCGCCGTTTTTGCGTTCGCGGCTAAGTAATCGGCGCCTATTTGCGCATTTATACCTGCCTGCTGTTTGGCTTTTTTACTATTTTGAAAAATTAAAAAACAAAATATGGCAATGATAATCGCTAAAATGGTATTGATCATAATTCACCTTTTCCTTCTTCAAGCTCTGCGTCTTTGTCATCGTCGCTATCACCGTTAACAATACCGGCAATCTCTTTCAGTCGCGCTAACGCCAGTCCATTCACTGAGTGTTCCGGGTAGTGTCCGTTAACTAAATCGCCCGCTTCAATGGCCATTAATAAATTCAGCGCTTGGTCTACCGTTTCTACCGCGTAAATACTAAATTTACCGTGTTCAACGGCATCCAAAATTTCGTCATCGAGTACCAAATTAACTTGATTCGATTTAGGAATAATAACGCCTTGCTCGCCGCTCAAACCACGCATTTTACAGAGCTTAAAAAAACCTTCTATTTTTTCGTTTACGCCGCCAATGGCTTGCACATCACCGTGTTGGTTAATCGAACCGGTCAGCGCAATTGACTGACTTAACGGTAAACTGGTGATTGCCGAAATTAACGCACACAGCTCGGCAAGTGACGCACTGTCGCCATCGATATAGCCATAGCTTTGCTCTATCGCGATATTCGCGCTCAAGGTTAAACTAAAGTGCTGCGCGTATTTGTTGCCTAAGTAACCGGTTAATAGCATTACGCCTTTGGAGTGAATCGCCTTACCCAGCTCGGCTTCACGCTCTACATCTAATACGCCATCGGCACCGGCATACACGGTTGCAGTAATGCGCGCGGGGGTACCAAACGAGGTATCTCCAATGTGCAGTACCGTTAAGCCGTTAACTTTGCCGATAGCTTGGCCATCGGTGGCAATTAAGGTGTGGCCTTCTTTAATATCACTGAGCATATTTTCGCTAATTTGCCCAGTTCGGTATTGTTTACCTTCAATAGCTTCGTCGATGTGGTGCGCATCAATCACGCTAAGCTTGTCTTGTTTCGCGTAAAAGCTGGCCTCAGCTACTAACTCAAGCACATCGGCAAAACGTGCCGACAGTTTATTATGGTGCTCAGCTTGACGATAACTAAACTTAAGTAATCGCACCATGGCCGCTTCGGTGGTGCTGCACTTTAATGACTGTTGGCAGTACTCGGTTACTTTAGTAATAAATTGGTACTGTAATTTGTCACTACTTGGTAAGTAGTAGTCAAAATCGGCTAATACTCTAAATAACTCGGCAAACTCTTCGTCGTACTCACCGATGGTGTAATACAACTCGCGCGAGCCTAACAAAATAATTTTTACATCAAGCGGTATTAGTTGCGGGCGCAAAGTGAAGCTACTGCCCACAACACTGTCTTGGTACGGTAAATCGTTTTTAATTTGATGGGTCTTCAGCGACAGCTTTAAGCCGTCCCACACTTGTGGCTGTGCCATCACTTTTTCGGCGTCCATAATTAAATAGCCGCCATTGGCACGATGCAGTGCACCAGGCTGTATAGAACGATAACTGGTGATCAGTGAGCCCTGTGAAGTGGCGTACTCGACCTTACCAAAGATGTTACCAAAGGTGGGATTTGGCTCATACACCACGGGAGCGGCATCTTCTTCTTTAAATTCAACCAAAATATTGGGCGCAAAAAAGTCGGTGAGCATGCCTTTACGATCAAAGTCTTCTTTGTTTTCTTCGCTTTCACCTTCGTCGTCTAACCACTCCAGCACCGCATCTATAATTTCAACACGAATATCTTTTAAATAGCGCAGCACGCCAATATGGCTGGCGTATTTGTGCTCTAAATCTTTTAGTAATGGTTTAGTGGCTTGCTCTGTGGTGGCTTTTTTCAGGTTACGCAGTTTTTCTTTAGATTCACGCTTCCAACGCGGCAGCTCTATCAGTGCTTCGATTAAGGCATCTTCCAGTTTTTCAATTTTTTCAAAAAACGTTTCGCGCAACTCATCATCAAGGTGTGAAAATTCGTTATCGCTAAGTTGCTTACCATCAATTAAAGGGGCAAAGCCCACCACGCCTTTATCTTCTATTAGCGCGACATTTTGTTCCAGCGCGGCGATTTCTACCGCCGTGATAGCACTGTCGTAAGCGTCGTTAAACTCACGGTCTATCGACTTTTTCTTGCGCTGATAAGCCGGGTTATCAAATGCCGCCGGAAAGGTATCAATCACTTCATCAATAAACGCGTCGATATCATCGGCAAGCATTTTACTTTGCCCAGCTTGCATAAATAACGCGATTGGCTCGCGGTGGTCGTCGTAGTTATTAACATACAGCCACTCGTTAGGCGTTGCTCGGCCTTTAGCGTGTTGTTTTAGTTTGTCTTTAACTAGCGTAAAACGTCCATGAGCGGCTTCGCCCATGACATAAACGTTATAACCGGGTAAATCCATGCCCAATGAAAAATCCAACGCACTTTGGGCGCGTTGTTGGCCAATAAAGGTTAGTGGCTCTGGGTATGGATTACTCATGCAAATATGCACATGATTTGTAGAAATACTGGGTGCAAGCTCAGATACAGGTAGTGGCAGTAATTTTTTCGTCATTCTAACTTCTTTGTTTACCAGTAAACTTACTGGCTTTTGGCGTATTAAGTGGCTTACAACCACTTAATACTTATATTTAGGGTTGTAGTGCTTTACGGCTAAAATAAATGCCATCACATTGTGTGCACGATAATATTTGCGTGGCGTGATAAACATCATAACTATGACCGCAATTCTTACATACTAATGTGCCCATGGCTATCCATTCGCCTGCGTGATATACCCCTTTGTGCTTAAAATCTTGACTCAATGACTGCCATTCTAGCTGTGTTTTATCTTCGATATGCGACAATTCGTACCACAAGGACTCTTTAAGCTCCTGCCATGCAAGCGAATTGTAGTGCTCTTCATGTTGCTGCACATGCTCTAAATCATGCATTAAATAGTCGCGGTATTGGTGATATTTTTCTTCACCTAAATTTTTAAGTGCCTGCTCAGATTCAACAAATCGTTTTACTGCATCCTTTACTTCATGATCTTTTACGTCTTTTAGCCAATCGGTTAAATCACTCAGCCATGTTTTGTAATCTGCCATTTTAAACTCCTACAATATTGCTGTTAAATCACCCTATAACTTAGATAAGTATAGGTTAACCTCAACTGAAGGTTATAATTTATCAAAACACGGTTAAGGCGCTATAAATAGCGATTTATTTGGGGTATCCTTACGACAATTTTTTATTAGTCGTAAGAAGTCTGGAAGCACGATGCAAGAGCAATATAACCCGCAAAAAATAGAGTCAAAAATCCAACAATACTGGGAAGAAAATAAAGTATTTAAAGTCACAGAAGATGAGAGTAAAGAAAAGTATTACTGCCTTTCTATGTTCCCATATCCGAGTGGTCGACTCCATATGGGCCATGTGCGTAACTACACTATCGGTGATGTTGTTTCTCGTTTTCAGCGCTTAAAAGGCAAAAATGTCATGCAACCTATGGGTTGGGATGCGTTTGGTTTACCAGCGGAAAATGCGGCTATTAAAAATAAAACAGCGCCGGCAAAGTGGACTTACGAAAATATTGACTATATGCGTACCCAACTTAAGCAACTTGGTTTTGGTTATGACTGGGATCGCGAAATCGCCACCTGTCACCCAGAATACTATAAATGGGAACAATGGTTTTTCACTAAGTTGTACGAAAAAGGCCTAGTGTATAAAAAAATGTCGACGGTTAACTGGGATCCGGTTGATCAAACTGTACTGGCCAACGAACAAGTGATTGATGGTCGCGGCTGGCGTTCAGGCGCGGTGGTTGAGCAAAAAGAAATTCCACAATGGTTTATTAAAATTACCGACTACGCGCAAGAGCTACTTGACGATTTAGACAAGCTAGAAGACTGGCCTGAGCAAGTTAAAACCATGCAGCGCAACTGGATTGGTCGCTCTGAAGGGTGTGACATCGAGTTTAAGCGTACCGACAAAGACGAAACATTTAGTGTTTACACCACCCGCCCCGATACCTTTATGGGTGTGACTTACGTTGCGGTAGCAGCAGGACACCCTATAGCACAAGAAGCGGCTAAAAATAGCGACTCTGTGGCACTGTTTGTTGAAGAGTGTAAAAACAACAAAGTCAGTGAAGCCGATATGGCCACCATGGAGAAAAAAGGCATCGCTACCGGCTTTTTTGCCACTCACCCACTGACCGGTGAGCAAGTACCAATTTGGATTGCTAACTTTGTATTAATGCATTATGGCTCAGGTGCGGTAATGGCCGTACCGGCACATGACCAACGTGACTTTGAATTTGCCACCGCTTATGGCCTTGAAATTAAACAAGTGATTGCCCCACTTGAAGGCGCAGAAGAACAAGTAAACCTAAACGAAGCAGCCTATACCGACAAAGGTGTGTTAGTTAATTCGGGCGAATTTGACGGCCTAGAATTTGATGCCGCATTTAATGCCATTGCCGACAAACTAGAAGCGCTAGGCGTGGGTAAACGTAAAGTAAACTTCCGTTTGCGTGACTGGGGGGTTAGCCGCCAGCGTTACTGGGGTTCGCCAATTCCAATGCTAAGCGACGAAGACGGTAACGAGCTGGCTGCTACTGAAGATATGCTACCGGTGCGTTTACCTGAAGACGTAGTAATGAACGGCGTGACCTCGCCGATTAAAGCGGATCCTGAGTGGGCAAAAACCACCGTGAATGGCGCACCCGCGTTTCACGAAACCGATACCTTTGACACCTTTATGGAGTCGTCTTGGTACTACGCGCGTTACTGTAGCCCACGTCATGACGAAGGCATGCTAGACCCTGCTGCAGCTAACTACTGGTTACCGGTAAACCAATACATTGGCGGTATTGAGCACGCCATTTTACACTTATTATATTCGCGTTTTTTCCATAAATTATTACGTGACTTTGGCTTAGTTAATTCAGACGAGCCATTTGACCGTTTACTGTGTCAAGGCATGGTACTGGCGGAAACTTTCTATCGTAAAGATGAGAAAGGCGGCGATGTATGGATCTCGCCAAGCGACGTAAATACCGAAACCGACGACAAAGGCCGCGTTACTAAGGCATGGCATAAAGTGGATGGTAAACCGGTATTTTCTTCAGGCATGAGTAAAATGTCGAAGTCTAAAAATAACGGTATTGATCCACAGCAAGTAATTGCACAGTACGGTGCCGATACCGTGCGTTTATTTATGATGTTTACTGCACCACCAGAGCAAACGCTGGAATGGTCAGATTCAGGGGTAGAAGGCGCACACCGCTTCTTAAAACGAGTATGGAAATACGCGGTAGACGTTAAAACAGTAGGTTTTCAACCGCTTAATAAAGGCGCACTGAATAACGAGCAAAAAGTACTGCGTCGTGAGTTACACAAAGCAATTGCTAAAGTAACCGATGATGTTGAACGTCGTCAAACCTTTAACACCGCCATTGCCGCGATCATGGAGCTGTCTAATAAGCTATTAAAAGCGCCATTAAACGACAAGCAAGATGTGGCAATTGCTAACGAAGCACTTGAAGCATTACTTATTATGCTCGCACCGATTACACCGCATTTAGCCCATCAACTATGGCAAGACCTAGGTAAAGAAGGCGATATTATTGACGCGAGCTGGCCACGCGTTGATGAGTCAGCCCTAGTTGAAGATGAAAAGCTAATTGTTGTGCAAGTTAACGGTAAATTACGCGCTAAGCTAACCGTTGCCGCCGATGCAAGCCAAGAGCAAGTAGAAGCGGTGGCTTTTGCTGAGCCTAACGTGGCTAAATTTACCGATGGCGTGACCATTCGTAAAGTTATCTACGTACCGGGTAAGTTACTTAACGTGGTAGCAAACTAACATGGCTGCTGTTAACGCCATTAAAAACGGACTAGCCTTAGTGCTAGTCTGTTTTTTACTTACCAGTTGTGGCTTTCATTTAAAGAAAGCCTCTAGCCTGCCCGACGATTTAAAACAGCTAACACTGGTTGGCGACGATGAAAAGTCGGCATTATTTAGTGCGGTAAAAAGTGAGTTACTGGCCAGCGGTGTCACACTGGTTGCGCCAAGCAAAACGGCGGCGCAACTATACGTATTTAAAGAGCAGCTAGAACGGCAAACATTGTCGTTATTTCAAAATGGTCAGGTTGCAGAGTACGAGCTTACTTACAGTGTCAGCTATGCTCTAAACCGCCCCAATGGCAAGGCAATCGAAAAACGCTTTGAACTGTATCGTAATTATCAAGACGATCCCGATCATGCGCTAGCAAAAGCGAAAGAGCTTGAGCTACTGATCAGCGAAATTCGCCTGCAAGCTAGCCGCCGTATTGCTAGAGAGCTGTCGCAACTGTAATGCGCTGTTACGCTAATCAATTACCCAGTGAACTTAAAAAAGGCTTAAAGCCTTTTTACTTAGTGTTTGGTGAAGAGCCATTTCAAGAAGCGCAATGTGTGCAACAGATCCGCGATGTGGCAAAGCAACAAGGTTTTGCTGAGGTTATTAAGTTCACTTTAATGCAAGGGTTTGATTGGCAAGAAATTATAGCTCAATATCAAAGTATGTCGCTGTTTAGCGAACGGACCATAATTGAGCTTGATTTAAACCAGCAAAAGCCAGGCATTCCTGGCGGCAATACCTTTAAGCAGATCATTGAACTGATTAACCCCGATACCATTTTAATTGTTAAAGGTGCTAAAGCCGGCCAAGACGTGCAACGCAGTGCGTGGTTTAAAGCACTGGATAAACACGGGCTATTTGTTCCCTGTTATCCACTAACCGGCACCCACGTTAAGCGTTGGCTTGATGAGCAATGCCAACGCCTATCGCTAAACATGCAAAATGAAGCCAAACTGAGCTTAATTAGTGCCACCGAAGGAAACTTATTAGCCTGCTTTCAGGAGCTAGAAAAGCTATCGCTACTGCATGGTGATGCGTTAATTACTCAGCAGTTAGTGATGCAAGGGCTACTAAATCAAGCCAAGTTTGATATTTTCGATTTAACTGACGCGCTTTTAAATGGTCACGCTAACCAAGTTATAAAAGTGCTGCACAAGTTGGCCAACGATAACACCGAAGTGGTGAGCATTTTATGGGCAATCAATAAAGAACTTAATACCTTGATCAGTGTGCAACTAGGCCTATTAAATGGCGAGCCATTAGCAACTATATTTAAACAAAAAGCGATTTGGAAGAATCAGCAAGCACCGTTACAAAGTGCCATAAAGCGCTTAAACTTGACTACCCTTGAGCAAATTAGCAGCGACTTAGCGCAATTTGATGCCAGTTATAAGCAAGGTAACTTAATTGCGCCTTATCAAGTACTGGCACATATTTGCATTAAGTTTTGCCAACCCATTAATATTGCTTTGCCGTGCCACGCCCTTAATTAAAACCAATACAGTGTAGAGTTTATTATGATCGCAATTTTTGGAGGCACTTTTGACCCCGTCCATTTAGGCCATCTAAATATGGCTAAACAATGCGTCAGTGCTTTTAATTTAAACACCCTCTACTTTATGCCCTGCGCACTGCCGGCTCATAAAGCAGCGCCAGGTATCAATACGCAGCATCGCGTAGCAATGTTAAACGCTGCCATTGCGCCCTACCCCTTTTTTAAGCTCGACTTACGCGAGTTAAAGCGCAGTGGCCCCTCGTATTCACTACTGAGTTTACAAGAGTTAAGAGCTGCCCACCCCACTACCCCTATTTTATTTTTAATTGGCATGGACTCGTTTAATAGCCTCGACCAATGGCACCAATGGCAAGCTATTACCCAGCTTTGTCATATTGTGGTGTATCAGCGCCCAGCACAGCAGCGCAATGTAAGTGGTGAGTTACACGCCTATATGCAGCAAGCCCAAGTGGATGACCCCAGTGCACTGGGGCACAGCATTGCTGGCAAGCTGTATTTTTTACCCGGTGAGCCGCTAGATGCCGCATCCAGTATTATTCGTCAGCAACTTAAAAAAACCAATAAAAAGAATGAACTATTGCCCGATGCCGTGAGTCAGTACATACAACAGCATGCGCTTTATTTAAATGACGATAATACTCACTGATATTGGCAGGTGAATACTCGCCAACAGTGATTGGTATATACCCCCTAGCATGTTAAAATACACGCTATTACATTTAAAATTGAGACAAAACCTTGGATTCGAAACAACTACTTGCTTTTGCACTAGATAAAATTGGCGATATGAAGGCACGCGATGTGGTTCATATTGACGTAACAGAAACATCAGACATCACAGATTACATGGTGGTGTGCTCTGGAACATCAAGACGTCATGTGCTATCAATTGCTGATAACTTAGCTAAAGAAGCTCGCCATGCAGGTCAAGAACCATTGGGCTATGAAGGCCAAAGCGACGGTGAATGGGCATTGGTAGATTTAGGTGATGTGGTTGTTCACGTGATGCAAGATCAAGCGCGTAGCTATTACGATCTAGAAAAACTGTGGGGCTAAAGCCGCACAATTTTTGTAATTAAGCTTGGAACTAATACGTGAAAATACAAATGATTGCCGTTGGTACCAAAATGCCAGCCTGGGTAGAAACGGGATTTGCCGAGTACCAACGCCGCTTTCCTAAAGATATGGCGCTGGAGCTGATTGAAATTCCTGCCGGAAAACGGGGTAAAAATGCCGATATTAAGCGCATTTTACATACCGAAGGCGAAAAAACCTTAGCCGCTATTCCCAAAGGCAATCGTATTGTTACTTTAGAAGTCACCGGTAAACCACTCGATACCCACCAACTTGCTAAAAACATGCAAAAATGGCAACTCGATGGCCGTGATGTCAGTTTGCTAATTGGCGGCCCTGAAGGACTGGCACCCGAGTGTATTGCAGCCTCAGAGCAAAAGTGGTCGTTATCTAATTTAACACTGCCACACCCTTTAGTGCGCATTATTGTTGCCGAAAGCCTGTACCGTGGCTGGAGTTTAAATAACAACCACCCTTATCATCGCGAGTAACCCCTTGCTATGTTAAAACGAAGACCCACGATCCGCGACCATTCAGCAGAAGCGAACTTATTCGCACGGCGCGCATTTGTGGGTTTTATTTTTATTCTGGCGTTAATTGCCGTACTGCTGTCTAACCTGTACAAAATTCAGGTCGACGACCATCAAGATTATCAAACTCGCTCTAACGATAACCGTATCAAAGTCATTCCTATTGCGCCTAACCGTGGCTTAATTTACGACCGCAACGGCGTGCTGCTGGCAGAAAATAAACCGGTTTATAATCTGGAAGTTATTCCCGAAGAGGTGGATGACTTAGCCGCTGAGTTGCAGCAAGTTAGTACTATTATTGAGATTAGCGAACAAGAACGAAACGACTTTTTAGAAAACATTAAGTACACCCGCCGTTTCAAAAGCCAAGTACTAAAAGCTCGCTTAAATGAAACCGAAGTGGCCCGATTTTCGGTTAACCAACACAAATTCCCCGGCTTTAGTATTGAAGCTCGCCTCGCGCGCTATTACCCTTATGGCGATACACTGACCCACGCGCTGGGCTATGTGGCCAAACTAAGCCGTAAAGATCTTAATAAACTCGAACAACAAGACCAAGCAACAAACTACCGCGCCACACACGATATTGGCAAACTGGGTATCGAAAAGTATTACGAAGAGCTACTGCATGGGCAAGTCGGCTCACAACGGGTGGAAGTGAATAATCGCGGCCGTATTATTCGCACTTTAAGCATGCTCCCGCCACAACCGGGCAGCGATTTAGTGCTCACCCTCGACATTGGACTACAACAAATAGCACAACATGCACTCAAAGACATGCGCGGCGCAATTGTGGTGATGGATGCCAAAGATGGCGGGGTGCTGGCACTGTATTCTAACCCCAGTTACGATCCTAATTTATTTGTGCACGGTATTAGTAGCAAAAATTATAAAGCACTGCTCAACTCCGATCGGCCTTTAATTAACCGCGCCACACAAGGGCGTTATGCCCCCGCCTCTACCGTAAAGCCGCACATGGCTATTTTGGCATTAGAAGAGAACATTGTCAGTGAAAGCACCACCATGTGGGATCCTGGTTTTTTTCAAATTCCTAATGTTGAGCATAAATGGCGCGACTGGAAGCGCTGGGGGCATGGCCATGTTGATGTATACAAAGCCATTGAAGAGTCCTGTGATACCTACTTTTACGATGCCGCCTATCGCTTAGGCATTACTAAAATAAGTGACTTTATGGCGCGTTTTGGCTTTGGCGAATTATCGGGTATTGATATTCACGAAGAAACCACCGCTATCTTACCGTCAAAAGAGTGGAAAGAAGGCCGCTTTAAAGAGTCATGGTGGCGTGGTGACACTATCTCGGTGGGTATAGGACAAGGTTATTGGACCGCCACACCGATTCAAATAGCGAATGCCACCAATATATTGGTTAATCGTGGCGTACGTCATCCACCACATTTAGTACAGGTGGCTAAAAAAGTCGATCAAGTAGAGCAGTTAAATAATGAAGAAAAGCCGCCTGTGGTACTTAATAACGCAGACAACTGGCGTATCGCTATTGACGCTATGCACAACACGGTGAAAAAAGTAACCGGTACGGCACATAGGGCATTTAAAGGCGTTAACTACGATCCAGCCGGTAAAACAGGCACCGCACAGGTGGTGAGCATTGCCCAGGGTGAGCGCTACGATGCCGATGCGCTGAAAGAACACCAACGTGATAATGCAATTTATGTCGGCTTTGCGCCTTATAATAATCCACAAATTGTGGTGTCTATTGTGGTAGAAAATACCGGCGGCGGCAGTTCGGTTGGGGCACCTATTGCACGCCAACTAATGGACTATTACTTTGCAGCTAATCCGATACAGCAGACCAGGAGCACCACTCCATGACCGCCTTACACGATAAACGCTCTATTTGGGCGCGATTACATATAGATCTGCCCTTATTTATCGCACTGTTGCTGATGATGGTCGGCAGCATTGTTATTGTTTACAGTGCCAGCGGCCAAGACAGCGCCATGATGATCCGCCATATAACACGTATGGGGGGGGCTATTGTGGCTATGCTGATGCTTGCTCAAGTTGCGCCCGCTACCTTAAAACGCTTAGTGATCCCGCTTTACTGCGTTGGCTTGTTAATGCTCGTGGCAGTGTTATTGTTTGGTGTCACTTCTAAAGGCGCACAGCGCTGGCTAAACTTAGGCATTACCCGCTTTCAACCCTCAGAGTTAATGAAACTCGCCGTGCCAATGATGGTAGCATGGTACATAGGCCGCAATCATTTACCGCCTCGCCCGCTACACTTAGTCATTGGCTTTGTTATCGTTATGATCCCTACGCTACTTATTAAAGAACAGCCCGACTTAGGTACCTCTATTTTAATTGCCAGCTCTGGAATTTTTGTGCTGTTTTTATCGGGTTTGAGCTGGCGGTTAATCGGCTTTTTTAGCGCGGTTGTTGGATTAGCTGCCTGGCCTTTTTGGCACTACGGTATGCACGCCTATCAAAAACAACGGGTACTGACCTTTTTAGACCCTGAAAGCGATCCGCTGGGCTCGGGTTATCATATTATTCAATCTAAAATTGCCATTGGCTCAGGTGGTATAGAAGGCAAAGGTTGGTTGCAAGGAACACAATCACAACTGGAGTTTTTACCCGAGCGCCACACCGACTTTATTTTTTCGGTATTAAGTGAAGAGTTTGGTTTATTTGGAGTCTGTATTCTGCTCAGCTTATATTTATTTATTATGGGCCGCGGTTTATATATAGCAGTACATGCACAAGACGCCTTTGGTAAATTATTAGCCGGCTCGTTAACCTTGACCTTTTTTGTCTATGTGTTTGTAAATATTGGTATGGTGTCGGGGCTGTTGCCGGTTGTTGGCGTACCGCTGCCACTGATCAGCTATGGCGGCACGTCTATGGTGACACTGATGGCGAGCTTTGGCATTATTATGTCCATCGCGACGGATAAAAGGATGCTACTAAAATAATGCGACTGCACACTCAACTATTCATCATCAGCTTATTACTGCTTTTAACGGCATGTAGTAGCTCTAATAGTGGCTCGAATAGCCGTTATAGCATGCGCCACGATGCAGCCCCGCTGCGTGTACCTACGCCATTAGAAATGCAAGATGCCGTAGTTACTAAAGTCACCAAAAGTGCCAGTGCTGGGCGTCCTTATACCGTGTTGGGTAAAAGCTATACGCCGATGCTCAATGAAAGTGGTTACGTCGAAGAAGGTATTGCTTCTTGGTATGGGCGTAAATTTCATGGTTATCATACCTCTAATGGCGAAATCTACGATATGTTTGCCATGACAGCGGCGCACAAAACCTTACCGTTACCCAGCTTTGCAAAAGTAACTAATCTAAGTAATGGCAAATCGGTGATAGTCCGCGTGAATGATCGCGGCCCGTTCCATGACGATAGAATAATTGATCTTTCCTATGCCGCGGCTTATAAATTAGGCTATTACACCCATGGTACAGCGAAGGTTAAGGTAGAGGCCGTTACGCTTGAAAATTCGACTGCCAGCCAAACCTACATTCAAGTCGCTGCAGGGAGTACACTGGCAAATATTGAAGCGTTAGCCAGTAGCTTACGCCAACAATACCAATTACCGACTAATATTGTACAACAAGACGCTATTTATCGGTTGCATTTAGGGCCGATACACGATGCTCAACACGCACAACACGTGTTAAATAAGCTAAAACAAAACCAATTTAAGAACGCGTTCTTGCTTTACACTCAGTAAGACTAATACCCAAACCATCCCAAGCTGCAGAATTCAGCGTTGCACTGGGGCTCAATATCTAGGCGTTACTTTGCTGAAATGGTAATCCCTTTTAAAAAGTAACAACACAGAGAATAAGCTCCAGTGAAACGCCCTGGGGGTTGGTTTAAAAACGATTTATACTGCGTTATTGATTTGAACAATAGAGTGACTATTATTTGTAATCAATGCCTTGCCTAAGTCGTTTTTAATTCCACCTGAAACTCGCATCTCGGGGTAGTTTGGGTATAGAATGGGCTAACGCAAATTTTAACTTTAACCATTAATGAGTATGATGAAATCTATTAAACATAAAATTCTTACTGGTCTATGCGGCTTAATCTGTTCTGCCGCTGTATTTTCAGCCACCGCCCAAATAATTCCAGCGCCCCCTCAAGTTAATGCGAAAGGTTATTTTTTGGTTGACTTTACAACCGGTAAAGTCATTGCACAGGGCAATGCAGACACAAAACTGGCTCCCGCTAGCTTAACAAAAATGATGACCAGTTATGTGATTGGTACCGAAATCAAAGCCGGTAATATCGCCCCCACCGACATGGTGACTGTGAGCGAAAAAGCCTGGGCTAAAAACTTCCCTGAATCATCAAAAATGTTCATTGAAGTGGGTAAACAAATCAGTGTCGACGAGCTGAACCACGGTATCATTATTCAATCGGGTAACGATGCCTGTGTTGCCATGGCAGAGCATATCGCTGGAAGCGAAAGCGCCTTTGCAGATTTAATGAACGCGCATGCCGCAAAACTAGGCATGGAAAACAGCCACTTCATTAATAGCCATGGCCTAGATACCGACGCGCATTACACCACACCACGCGATATGGCAACACTCGGTGCCGCACTTATTCGTGATGTACCCGATGAGTATGCGCTGTACAAGAAAAAATCATTTACCTATAACGGTATTAAACAATATAACCGTAACTCATTATTATGGGATGAAAGCCTAGATGTCGATGGCATTAAAACGGGCCATACCTCAGAAGCAGGCTACAGCTTAGTGACCTCAGCCACTAAAAACGATATGCGTTTAATTGCGGTTGTGATGGGCACGTCCAGTGAGCGCGCCCGTAAAGTTGAAAGTAAAAAACTGCTTAACTACGGCTTTCGTTTTTACGAGACAATTACACCTTATAAAGCCGGTGACAGCTTTGCACAGCAACGTATTTGGATGGGTAATAAAGAAAATGTTTCATTAGGTATTTTACAAGATACCCCTATTACCATTCCTCGTGGTCAGCATAAAAATTTAAAAGCCAATTTTAAATTAGATAATGTCCTTGAAGCGCCATTGGCGAAAGGCACTAAAGTAGGTACTTTATTTTTACAGCTAGAAGGTGAAGATATTGCACAATATCCGCTAGTTACCCTTGAAGAAGTCGAAGAAGGCAGCTTCTTTAGCAAAATTTATGACTACTTACGTTTACAGATAATGTAAACCGCTGTACAACAATCTTAACGCCTCCGTTGTGAGGCGTTTTTTTTTGCTTGAAAAGTGCTAGAATGCGCCCCATATAAGTCAATCATGTTGAGTTGTTCGTTTTGGGCCCCCGAAAAGCGTAACTCAGATTGCTATTAACCCAACAGTTTTAAGCTTAGGGTTTGCCTGACAGCAAGATTAAGCCAACACTTTTTGTATGAGGAGTCACTACCGTGGTTCAACCTGTTAAAGATACTAAATTTGATGAGTATTTAGAGTTTCCTTGCCCGTTCACCTTTAAAATAATGGGGCTGGCTAATGTTAACTTAACCGATCAAATTTTAGCCAAGCTACAACCAATTGCACCGGGTGACTATGCCCCTAAAGTAAAACCGAGTAGCAAAGGTAATTACGAGTCGGTTTCGCTTGTGGCAACCGTTACGAGTGGCGCGCACATCGAACAAATTTATAACGTGATCAGTAATATTGATGACGTACGTCACATGCTTTAAGCCTAATTGAGATTTGTTGTGAACGAAAACACTTTAATTGTACGCCAACTTGGTCGCCAACGTTACTTGCCTATTTGGCAAAAAATGCAAGCATTCACCGACACCCGTGACGACAATACTGCCGATGAAATTTGGCTGGTAGAGCACGACCCCGTGTTTACCCAAGGTCAAGCCGGTAAAGACGAACACTTACTTGCCCCAGGCGACATCGAAGTGATCAAAGTAGATCGCGGCGGACAAGTAACCTACCACGGCCCCGGCCAACAAATGATGTATGTTTTATTTAACTTACGTCGTTTAAAAATTGGTGTGCGTGAACTGGTTACTTGGCTTGAAGAATGCATTATTGACGCGCTCGCAGACTACGATATTGCCGCGTATGCAAAAGCGGATGCACCCGGTGTTTACGTTAACGACAGCAAAATTGCCTCATTAGGTTTACGCGTTCGGCGTGGTTGCTCATTTCATGGCTTAGCATTAAATGTTAATATGGACCTAAGTCCATTTTTACGCATTAACCCATGTGGCTATGCAGGTATGAATATGGTGCAAACGAAACAATTAAATGGCCCTGAAAACCTAGCAACTGCGGGTGAAGGGCTGGTAAAACACATGATTAAAAAGCTTAATGCAACACAGGTTAAGCATACTGAAGGGTTTGAAAACGAATGAATAAACCAGTCAAAATGG
>NZ_JBFJHD010000035.1:0-22635 GCF_041613455.1 Pseudoalteromonas sp.
TCTTTTAGTTCAACAGCTGGCAAAGCTGGGGAAGTGGTTTCAGTCACCGGCATCGATGCATGTGCAATAAATATATCACGCCCAACCCGCGGTATAGCATCGAGGTTTTCAGCCGCTTTTTTAAATTGTTCATATTCCTGAAGGCGCTTTATTAATTCGGCACGCGGGTCTTCCTCCTCGGCAAGCTCTTCATGCACCGGCAATAATAAACGCGACTTTATTTGCGCTAACAACGCCGCCATGACTAAATATTCGCCCGCCAGCTCAAGTTGAAACTCACTCATCATTTCCACATAGCTGACATATTGCTCGGTAATGCTAAAAATAGACAATTCCAGTACATCGAGTTTATGTTTTTTTATCAAGTAAAGCAGTAAGTCGAGCGGCCCTTCAAAGGTTTCTAAAATAATTTCTAACGCGTCCGGCGGAATATACAGATCTGCGGGCTTATCCACCATGGCTTTCCCATGTAAAAAAGCCAGTGGCAGCTTTTGCTGCACTGGCTTTTCTGTCGCATTATTGGCTGACTTTTCAGGCAGTTTTTCCATTAACTGTTACTCAAATGGGCTTGTATCGCCACAGCCTACGCGTAATATTTGCACTTCATCTTCCGATAAGTCAACTACTGTAGTTGCTTGCTCAGCTAAGTAACCACCATGAATAATTAAATCCACTTGGTTGTCTAAGCGCGCTAAAATCTCATCGGGATCTGACTCAGTGAAGTCTTCACCTGGTAAAATCAATGAACATGACATCAGCGGCTCACCCAACTCACGTAATAATGCGGAGGCAATGGGGTGCGCTATCACACGAATACCAATGGTTTTTTTCTTGTCGTTTAATAACCGTTTTGGTACTTCTTTTGTGCCTTTAAAAATAAACGTATAAGGCCCAGGGGTATTATTTTTAATTAACCTAAATAACTGGTTATCTACGCGCGCATAAGTAGAAAGCTCAGATAAATCGCGACACACTAAGGTAAAATTATGGTGTTTTTCGATACCACGAATACGTTCAATGCGCTCTTTTGCCTGTTTGTTACCTATATTACAGCCAATCGCATAACCCGAATCAGTTGGGTAAATAACGACTCCACCTTGCTTTATGATTTCAACAGCTTGATGAATTAATCTCGGTTGCGGGTTGTCTGGGTGGATATGAAGTAATTGACTCATGTTGCTGCTCCTTGTTGCACTTCCCAAGCGTGCCATACAGCGCGACAATCCTTAGGAAGGTATAAATTTTTACCCAGCTCTAAATAGCTGGTCGGAAAATGAAAATCAGAACCTTGTGAACACAATAGGTTATATTCGCGACTTAACTCACCTAAAAACTGCCGTTCACTGGGTGCTTGTTGCGGCTGGGCAACTTCCATTGCATCTCCACCACTATTTTTAAACTCAACTAACAGTTTACGCAACCATTTATTTGACATTTTATAGCTGCTTGGGTGTGCCAATACCGCCACGCCACCGGCTGCATGAATAGCCGTGATTGCCGTTTGCATATCGCACCAATTGCTGGGTACATAACCGGTTTTTCCTCGGGCTAAGTATTTTTTAAATACGCCGGGAAAGTTTTTCGCCACGCCGCGCTGTATCAAGGCGCGAGCAAAATGGGCACGGGTAATTTGGGCGTTTATTGCTAACTCTCGCGCTTGGTCGTAAATGCCGTCAAAGCCATTTTTTGCTAAACGCTGGCCAATTTCAATTGCTCGGGTTTCTCTTTTCTGCTGTTGTTGCTCAAGTAATGCGCTAAGCGCTGTATTGTCGCTTTCAATATTTAATCCGACAATATGTATTTCAAAGCTTTCCCACCGTGTCGATATTTCAACCCCAGTAATCAGCGTAAGCGGCAAGTTTTCTGTTTCAATTATGTGCTGCGCCGGTTTAATTGCAGCAACCGTGTCGTGATCGGTAATAGCAAACACATCAATATTTTTATCAACCGCACGGTGCAGTAATTCTGCCACTGTAAGGTGTCCGTCTGAGTGTGTCGTATGGCTATGTAAATCGTATTTTATCAAAACAAAACTGCTTAAAATTAACGGTGGATTATGTTGTTATAAGTATAACAAGTTTTTAAGCCAAATTGTTTTTAAATAAACACTTGACATAAAAGCACCAGATACGTTTTACTGTAGGCACAAAAGACACTAGAAGAAGATAAAACAATGAGCAATTCAACTTTAAACACTATTTGGTGGTGGCACTCGTAATTATCGGGTGATGAATTGTCGTGTCTAACATATATTCAAAACCCGCCCTTGTGCGGGTTTTTTTATGAGTAAATTTTGAGGAATAAACATGAATAACATTATTAACCTTACACATCGTTGGTGGCGCTCAACATAGCGGGAACGGTAATGATCTGTGTATTTTAGACAGTGTTATTTAGCCCCCGCAATTGCTTAGCATTGCGGGGGTTTATTTTTTTAGGGAATGAGATTTTGATTTTTAGCCATATAACAACAACGCCAGGCGAAGTAACCAGTATTTCACAAAGCCGTGATTACATCAGCAGCCCATTGGCACTGTATGCCGCACTGGATAAGCCAAACTCACTGTTACTTGAGTCAGCAGAAATTGATTCTAAAGACAGTGTTAAAAGTTTAATTTTAGTCGATTGTGCACTGCGCATTGTTTGCCAAGGGAAAACCGTCATGGTTAGTGCCCAGTCTAACAATGGCCAACAATTACTCAGCTACTTACAAGCTAACGTTAGCAACTGTGACGCGGTTTTAGCAGACACAACGCTGACTTTAACTTACCAAAGCCATGACGAAGACATGGATGAGGCAAGTAAGCTGGTTGCCGACAATGCCTTTAGCGCATTGCGCAGCTGTATTAATAGTATTAAAAGTACCACCGACAACCCATTTTCCGTGTTTTTAGGCGGCGTATTTGTGTATGATATGGTCGCCAATTTTGAGCAGTTATCGGCTGTACCGAATGGTGAAAACAGCTGCCCCGACTATGTGTTTTACCTCGCCGAAACATTAGTGGTGATCGATCATCAAAAGCAAACAACCGAGCTGATTGGTAATGTGTTTAATGGCCCTGACGTTCACGCCAATTGTTTTGAAGTGGGAAAACAGTTAGAACGGCTAAATGCCCTGTGTGATAACTGCGCTGAGTTTACTGCACCATTACAACACGGTTCATGTGATGTCAGTGTCGATATCAGTGATGAAAGCTACTGTGAACAGGTCATCAAACTAAAACAACACATAGTCGATGGGGATATTTTTCAAGTTGTGCCCTCACGCACCTTTTCATTGCCCTGCTCTGCCCCGCTCCATGCCTACAGTCAGCTCAAACAACAAAATCCTAGCCCGTATTTATTTTATATGCGTGATGCTGAATTTGTATTATTTGGTGCTTCACCTGAATCGGCACTCAAATACACGGTTGCCACAAAACAAGTGGAAGTGTATCCCATTGCCGGTACCCGTGCGCGGGGTAAGTTTGCCAATGGGCAAATTAACCCCGACTTAGATAGCCGTATCGAACTCGAGCTCAGGAACGATCAAAAAGAGCGCGCAGAGCACTTAATGCTGGTCGATTTAGCCCGCAACGACGTTGCCCGTATTAGCGTACCCGGTACTCGACATGCAAAAGAGCTGCTAAAAGTAGACCGTTATTCGCAAGTGATGCATTTAGTGTCGCGTGTGGTCGGCACCTTAAAAAGCGAACTAGACGCCTTACATGCTTATCAAGCCTGTATGAATATGGGCACACTGGTGGGCGCCCCGAAAGTGCGCGCTGCTGAACTCGTTCGCCAAACCGAAGGCAAACGCCGTGGCAGTTATGGCGGTGCGGTTGGTTACTTAACCGGCGATGGCGCTATGGATAGCTGTATTGTGATCCGCTCTGCGTTTGTTAAAAACAATATCGCTTATGTGCAAGCCGGTGCCGGTGTGGTCTTTGATTCAGATCCACAATCAGAAGCCAACGAAACCCGCGCTAAAGCCCAAGCGGTGATCACCGCGATAAAATCAACCTATAAGGCGGGTTAACATGAGCCAGCAAACACCTATTAAAATTTACTTTTTAGATAACTTCGACTCTTTTACCTATAACTTAGTCGATGAGTTTTCTATGCTGGGCTGCGACTTAGTCGTGTATAGAAACAACATTAGCGCCGAGGTTATTTTTAATAAAATGCGCCAAGAGCAAAGCCAAGTCGTATTAGTTTTGTCGCCGGGCCCTGGCACCCCCAGTGCAGCAGGTTGCTTAATGGAATTAATTGCCTTATGTAAAGGCCACTTCCCGATGCTAGGCATTTGTTTAGGCCAACAAGCACTCACGCAAAGCTATGGCGGTGTGATTGGCCATGCGGGTGAAACCGTGCATGGCAAATCATCTATTATTGAATTAGCCGAGCACCGCGTTTTTGCCGGTATGGGGCGCAGCATGCCAGTGGCACGTTACCATTCATTAATGGCCACCAAGGTGCCCGACTCGCTGGCAGTGATTGCGCAGTACCAAACGATCCCCATGGCTATTTATCATCAGCAACACAAGGTGTTAGGGTATCAATTTCATCCTGAGTCTATTTTAACCCCTAACGGCGCATTGCTACTGCAACAAAGCATCGCCTATCTAACCACGCCTAAATAAGCAGGAGCGCAGTAAATGAGGTTACAAAGCAAACAAAATAGCAGTGCGCTCAGTGCTGAGAGACACAACTTAACTATTCACGCTGCCATTGAGCAGCTGATCAGCAAACAATCACTCAGCTATGCACAAGCAAAAACGCTGTTTGATCGGGTGATGCAGGGAAATATCAGTGATATTGAGCTCAGTGCGCTGCTCATCGCATTAAAATCCAAAGGCGAAGTAAGCGATGAAATTGCCGGGGCAGCTGCCGCTATGCGCGACAATGCACTGGCCTTTAGCTCCCCTGCAAGCCTACTTGCCGACTGTTGTGGCACCGGTGGCGATGGCTCAAACACCATTAATATCAGCACCACAGCCGCTATTGTTGCCGCCGCCGCGGGGGTTAATATCGCCAAGCATGGCAATCGCAGTGTATCCAGTAATTCTGGCTCTGCTGATTTACTCAAAGCCTTGGGCATTAATATTGAAATGACGCCAGCACAAGCGGCAAACTGCTTAGCGCACACCGGCTTTACATTTTTATTCGCCCCGCAATATCACCCCGGTGTACGCCACGCGATGGGCGTACGTACCGGCTTAAAAACGCGAACAATATTTAATATATTAGGGCCATTAGTAAACCCAGCGGCCCCTGAAGTGCAATTATTAGGTGTGTACCATGAGTCACTGTGTATGCCAATGGCACAGACTTTAAAAACTCTGGGTACTAAGCGTGCTATGGTCGTACATGGCGCGGGCACCGACGAAATAGCGCTGCACGGCCCAACCACAGTGGTGGAGCTTAACCAGGGTGAACTTACTCAGTACACGCTCAACCCAAGCGACTTTGACCTTGCAAACTATTCACTTGAACAACTAGCAGGTGAAGGCCCACAATACAATGCACAGGCGTGCCTCGCGATTTTACAAGGCCAAGGCACTGCCGCGCACAATGCGGCTATTGTGGTGAATGTAGCAGCGCTTTTATACTTAACGGGTAAGGCCGCGTCGCTAAAAGCAGCGGCACAACAGGTACATTCACTATTACGTTCAGGCAAAGCCATGAACACATTAAATACAATTATTGAGGTAAGTCATGGCTAATGTATTAGACAAAATTGTTGCCGATAAAAAACGTGAGCTGATTGAACGCAAAGCCGCACGCCCACTTGACAGCTTTAAACACTTGGCTGAACCCAGTAGTCGCAATTTTTATCAAGCCTTGGCCGCGCCAGGTACGCAGTTTATTTTAGAGTGCAAAAAAGCATCACCATCAAAAGGGTTAATTAGAGATCCCTTTGATTTAACCGAAATTACCGCTGTGTATAAAAAATACGCTAGCTGCATCAGTGTGTTAACCGATACTAAGTATTTCCAAGGCAGCTTTGACTACTTAGAGTTTGTCCGTAGCCAAGTTGAACAACCTCTTATCTGTAAAGATTTTTTTATCGATGAATACCAAATCTACCTCGCGCGTATTTATGGTGGCGATGCTATTTTGTTAATGCTATCGGTACTCGATGACGCCCACTATAAAGCATTGCACAGCGTGGCCGACTCGCTCAATATGGCGGTTCTCACTGAGGTGAGTAATGAAGCCGAAGTCCAACGGGCTGTTGCCCTAAATGCACAAATCATTGGCATTAATAATCGCGATTTACGTGACTTAAGCACAGATTTAGCCACCACTGAAAAACTGCGCAAGCTGATCCCAAGCGATAAAGTGGTGATTTCCGAGTCAGGTATTTATACCCACCAAGATGTTAAACGCTTGGCGCCCTTATGTGATGGGTTTTTAATTGGTAGCTCGCTAATGAGTGAGCCCGATTTAGAGCTTGCTTGTCGACGTGTTATTTTAGGCGACAACAAAGTCTGCGGCTTAACCCGCAGTCAAGATGTGCAAGCAGCCTATGACAGTGGTGCTGTGTTTGGCGGATTGATATTTCACCCTAAATCACCGCGCTATGTTGATTTGGATTGCGCAATAGCACTGAGCCAAACCGCCCCGCTTAAGTTTGTCGGGGTGTTTGTTGATGCCCCAATAGAGCAAGTAGCGCACTATGCAAGTGTGCTAAAATTAGCGGCCGTGCAATTGCATGGCCAAGAAAGTGACGATTATATCGCTAGTTTACGTACTAAACTGCCATCGGACTGCGAAATTTGGAAAGCACAAGCGATTAAAAATGCGTTGCCAACACCGGTCAACGGCGTTGAGCGACACCTTTACGATACCCACAGCGATACGCAGGCTGGCGGTACTGGCAAGGCGTTTGATTGGTCGGTACTCAACGATGCCACCACGCCATTTATGCTTGCCGGCGGCTTAAATCCTGACAATATCAATCACGCGCTATTTCACGGAGCCTTAGGCTTAGATGTTAATTCTGGGGTCGAGCAATCAGCGGGTAAAAAGTGCCCTAAAAAATTACAGCAAGCATTTACAAGTATTAGAAATTATTGAGGTTAACATGAAGAATCCAGCTTATTTTGGCGAGTTTGGCGGTATGTTCGTACCCGAACTACTCGTCCCTGCGCTTAAGCAGTTAGAAAACGAATTCAACAAAGCACAAAAAGATCCCGCGTTTCAGGCAGATCTCAGCAAATTACTCAATGAGTATGCGGGCCGCCCTACGCCACTGACTCTTACCCGTAACTTAGTCAAAAACCCACACGTTAAGCTGTACCTAAAACGTGAAGATTTACTGCACGGTGGCGCACACAAAACGAATCAAGTGCTGGGCCAAGCGTTATTAACTAAACGTATGGGTAAACAGCAAGTAATTGCCGAAACGGGAGCGGGTCAGCACGGTGTTGCCACGGCATTAGCCTGCGCCTTACTGGGCTTGAAATGCCGTATTTACATGGGGGCAAAAGATGTTGAACGCCAACAACCAAATGTATTTCGCATGAAGCTCATGGGCGCTGAGGTTATCCCGGTTACGGCAGGCTCAGGCACACTAAAAGACGCAGTAAACGAAGCGCTGCGTGATTGGTCAGCAAACTATCAAGATGCGCATTACTTGTTAGGTACTGCGGCAGGCCCACATCCATTTCCGACAATTGTGCGTGAATATCAAAAAATCATTGGTGAAGAGGCTAAACAACAAGTATTAGCAGCCGAAGGGCGTTTACCGGATGCGGTAATTGCCTGTGTCGGCGGTGGCTCTAACGCCATTGGGATGTTTAGTGATTTTATAGACGAGCCAAGCGTTAAATTAATTGGCGTAGAGCCGGCAGGTAAAGGACTGGATACCCCAGAGCACGGCGCCACTATTTGTAAAGGTAGTAAAGGCATACTGCACGGCACCTATACCTACATCATGCAAAATGATGACGGTCAAATTGAAGAGTCTTACTCTGTCTCAGCCGGGCTTGATTACCCTGCTGTGGGGCCACAGCATGCATTTTTACACGAAACAGGTCGTGCGCAATATGTGGCGATTACCGATACCGAAGCCCTCGATGCCTTTCAAGCTTTGGCTAAAAACGAAGGCATCATTCCCGCGTTGGAATCCAGCCATGCCCTTGCCTATGCGCTAAAATACGCCGAGCAGCAAACAGAAGACAGTGTCATCGTTATTAATTTAAGTGGGCGTGGCGACAAAGACTTAGCACACGTACACAATGTACTTTCAGCAGGAGGCCAACTATGAGTCACGTAAAGAGCGACCGTTACGGTAACATGTTTGCCGCGCTTAATGAGCAAAAACAAGGCGCCTTTGTGCCATTTGTTACGCTTGGCGACCCAGGTAAAGAGCAAAGCATTGCTATCATTAAAAGTTTAATTGACGGTGGCGCCGACGCACTGGAGCTGGGCATTCCATTCTCCGATCCGATTGCAGATGGCCCGGTTATTCAAGCCGCGAATATTCGCGCTCTGAAGGAGAACATCAATACTCAAGATTGCTTTGATATCATCAAAACCATACGTGAGTATCATGCCGACATTCCGATTGGCTTACTGCTGTATTCTAACTTAGTGTTTAAACGTGGCCTTGAACGCTTTTATCAAGACGCCAAAGCAGCTGGGGTAGACTCCATTTTAGTCGCCGATGTGCCGTTACATGAAGCGAAAATGTTTCGAAAATCAGCCATGGCCAATGGCATAGATCCAATCTTTATTGCCACCCCTAATGCCGATGATGATACCCTGCGTCAATGCGCCTCTTACGGTCGTGGCTACACTTATTTGTTATCGCGTGCGGGGGTAACTGGTACCGACAGCAAAGCACAAATGCCTGCAGTGGGTATTGTTACTAAACTTAAAGAATACCATAGCGCACCGCCACTACTGGGTTTTGGTATTTCAACGCCCGACGATGTGAAAGCCGCTTTACAGGCCGGTGCTGCAGGGGCGATATCGGGCTCGGCGGTGGTCAAAATTATTGCCGCTAACCTCGATGATTTACCGGCTATGACGAGCAAACTCACTGAATTTGTAACCGCTATGAAAGCAGCAACTAAACTGTAAATTATTTAATACAAACTAAAAAGGGCCGTTAACGGCCCTTTTTTATAACTGCGTATAATTTACAATGCGTCTTTTAATGCTTTAGCCGCTTTAAACACCGCTTTATTTGCCCCTGCAATCTCAATAGCAGCGCCGGTTTGTGGGTTACGCCCAGTGCGCGCTGGGTAATAACTTAGCGCAAAGGTACCAAACCCCGTAATTTGCACCTGATCGCCTTCAGACAGTGATTGTGTAATGACTTTTTGTAAACTAGTCAGTGCCGCGGCAGCTTCTTTCTTAGTAAGCTGACTTTTCTCTCCAATGGCTGCAACAAGTTGTGCTTTATTCATTTAATGCTCCTAAATACACGCTCACTGAATTGTGGTGAAGCGTGGGATTTGACGATATGAAAATAAAGTCACGCAGGCTAAGGCTTAAGGTGGCGCAAGTCAACCTACAACATTGACCTGCGTGGCTATTTTACTGACAAAAAAGCCGCGATTAACGCGGCTTTTATCAACACATCAATATTTAGAAACCAAATAGTTTCAAACCAAAGAATTTAGTCGCTACCGTATTAGTAAGAATAACCACTAAAATAATCGGAATAAATGTTGAAAGTGAAAAGTTAACATATTTTTCCATAAAGCCGCCGCTATAATTTGGCGAGCCTTGGCTTAGCTCTTTGCTTAAATTAGCCTTTTTCCAGCGGTACATTACAAATAAACACACCATCAAGCCATTAAACGGCAATATAGTGTCGTAAAATACGTCGTAAACAACATCAAAAAAGCTCTTACTCGCGCCACCATAGCTGGTAAACGTGGTTAAGCTATCGATCATACCAAACGACATAGTACACAGTATGGTAAGCACACCGGTGGCAAGCGTTAGAATACCTAATGCTTTTTTACGACTAATGCCCTTTCTATCACTTAAGGTTGCCGTCGGTACTTCTACAATCGACACCAATGACGTAATCGCCGCAAAAAATACTAATAAGAAGAATAAAAACGCCACAGCAGAGGCACCAAAATAGCCAATGTCGTGTTGTAACGCGAGTAATATCTTAGGTAAGTAGACAAAAATCATCGACACTGATGAATCAGAAAGCTTAGCCGGATCGGTATTTGGGTCAAAGCTGAAAATAGCCGGTAGCACCATTAGGCCCGCTACAAATGCCACTAATGAATCGGTAATCGCGACCATTTTTGCACTGCCTACGATATCGTCTTTTTTCGAGATATACGACGCATACGTAACCAAAATACCCATACCCAGCGATAACGAGAAAAATGCTTGCGCGAGCGCACCATTAAGCACACTGGCATTCATTTTAGAAAAATCAGGAATAATATAATACTTCACACCCGCCATGGCGTTATCGAGTGTAAGTACATAGCCCACTAACACGATAAGCATGACAAACAACGCCGGCATTAAAAACTTAGCCGCTTTTTCAATACCTTGCTTAACGCCGCCTAGCAAAATAAGGTTAACAATAAGCACTACCGCCGCCATATACCAAAATACGGTATTACTATTGATAAACAGCCCAAAATGCCCTGGGTTCGCTAGTGAGTCTAAATTTCCCATTAAGGTTTGTGCTAAATAGCCAAAAATCCATACGGTAATAACCATATAAAAAACCGCGATCATAAACGGAGTAAACACAGCTAAAAAGCCTGCTACTTTCCATTTTTTATCATTGTTAGTTAATTTTTTATAGGCACCTAAGGGATCTTTTTGTGCATTACGGCCCATCGCCATCTCAGCCATCATCACCGGTAAACAAATAAACGCGACAAACAATGCATAGACGAGTAAAAACGCACCACCACCATTTTTAGTTGCAGAAACAGGAAATCCCACCAAATTACCAATACCCACAGCAGAACCTGCCGCTGCTAATATAAACCCTAGGCGGGAGCTAAAGTGCTCTCTATTTTCACTCATGTATAAACCTTGTTATTATTTATCTTATTCAAGCGACTCTACCAGTGTTACACAGCGTTTTTCAAGCAATTATACGGTAAAAAATCATTCTTACTGTAAACCTCGCTGTAAACACTTTTAATTCACCATTTTTCAACGCTATGCTAGTATGCGTTTAATAATATTTAACAAAATTTATAAGGCTTTTTATGTTGTACATGATTTATTCAACTGATGTAGCAAACAGCTTAGCACTGCGCGCAGAGGCCCGACCAGCACACCTTGCACGCTTAACTGAACTTGATTCACAACAGCGTTTACTTACCGCAGGCCCCCTGCCTGCCGTTGACAGTGAAGACCCACAGCAAGCAGGATTTACCGGTTCATTAGTGATCGCCCAATTTGATTCTTTAGAGGCAGCCCGTGAATGGGCCGCAGCGGATCCTTATGTTGCCGCGGGTGTCTATGAAAACTCTATTGTTAAACCGTTCAAAAAGGTATTCCCTGCAGCGTAGGCAGTGCAACACGCCCTGTTTCGCTTAACCGCAAAATTCAGGGTTTGTTCACGCGTTCGTTAGTAAACTTATCATTGTAAAGTTCAATGCGTGTGATGCGGTTGAATTTTGGTGCCTTAGTTTATTAAACTGAGCAGGTTTGTTTTAGGAGTCTCGCCATGCGCGTATTAGCATTATTAATCCTCAGCTTTTTTACTACTATTAGTTTTGCCAATCCGCTGCAAACGAATACACTAGTAACTAAGGCGGGTAAAACTGAAATCAGTAAAAAGAAAGCGGTCACTCTGGCAAAACAAACTACCGACGGTAAAACGTTGAAAATTACAGAAAGAATAAACTTTTATACGGTACGAATTTTAAAAACTGATGGCCATGTGGTCGATTTAAAAATAAATAAAAAAACTGGCGAAGTGAAAAAGGATTAATTAATGCGAATTTTAGTTATAGAAGATGATTTACACCTAGCAGACAACTTGCGTAATGCACTAGAAAAAGAACGCTACAGCGTAGATTTGTGCCACGATGGTGAAGCAGGCCTTTTTCATATTACTGAATACCCGCTTGATATGGCCGTAGTTGACTTAGGATTACCTAAAATTGACGGTATTGAACTCATTAATAAAGCCCGTGCGCAAGGGGTGACAATACCCATTTTAATTTTAACCGCACGCGATCGCTGGCAAGATAAAGTAGAAGGCTTAGATGCCGGCGCTGACGACTACCTTACTAAACCATTTCATGTGGAAGAATTAATTGCGCGCTGTAACGCCCTTATTCGCCGCAGTGCTGGTAAAGCAAACCCTGAAATGACCGCAGGACCAATTAAAATTCATACCCGTTCTCAGCAAGTATGGGTAGACGACAAAGAGCTAAGCTTAACCGCTTACGAATATAAAGTACTTGAGTACTTAATGGTTAACCCACAAAAAGTGATTTCTAAATCGGAATTGACTGAACACATTTACGACCAAGATTTTGATCTGGATTCTAACGTCATTGAGGTGTTTGTGCTGCGCTTACGTAAAAAGCTCGATCCCGATGGCACTTTAAACCCAGTTGAAACACTACGAGGACGCGGTTACAGACTTAAAAGTCAGTGGTAGCAATGCAAATTTCGTTAAAAATAAGACAAGGATTTATTCTTGTCTTTGTGCTACTAGTTGCCCTGCCTATTTTGTTTTATTCCATTGGTAAAGCGTATTACGCGTCATTAGTGGAGGCGACAGAAAAAAACCTTGAGGCACACCTGTACTCGTTGATCTCTGAAGTCGACTTCACTGAACGCGGCATTGTTATGCCCAGCACTATTTTGACCCCCGAGCTTAATAATTTAAACTCCGACACGTACGCCATGATTTATCGTGACGACGTGCCCATTTGGTACTCTGAGTCTGCGGTTAACGTCAACTTTACTCCTGAATACATAGAGCCTAAAGCGGGCGCTGCTGACTTTCGCCCCGTGCGATATAACAATACCGACTATTGGCAATTGAGCTTAACGGTTATTCTCAATAACATCGATCAATCTGAGCAAGCACGATTCTTTTTGTTAAAACGCAACGATGCCTTGTTGCGTTTAATGGATGGATTTAAACAAACGCTGGTCGATTGGATGTTTATTATGGGTATTGCCATGGCTGGTTTAATGGCTGTTGGTTTTATATGGAGTGCACGACCGCTACAACGACTCGATAAAGAAATTAAAGCCATCGAATCGGGCGACTTAAACGAAATTAAAGGCTTATACCCGGTAGAATTACAAACCATCAAAGCCGACCTAAACTTACTACTTGAATCGCAACAACGCCAAAAAGAACGCTATCGCGCGTCATTAAGCGATTTAGCTCATGCGCTGAAAACCCCCTTAGCGGTGTTAAAATCAAGCCCGCTCGCAAACGATGCCGACGCCGTTGAACAGCTAGACCGTATTAATGTAATGATTGAGCATCAATTGAAGCGCGCCGCTACGGGCGCATCCGATACCTGGAAACGACAAACCGTAATAAAACCGGTGTTAGATTCAATCATCAGTGCAATGAGTAAAGTATATCGTGATAAAGATATTATTTTTAATTGCAAGGTAAACCCTAAAGACTACTTTTTAGGTGATAAAACCGACTTAATGGAGTTACTTGGCAACTTAATCGATAACGCCTGTAAAGCCTGCCGCTCACAAGTAACAATAAAAGTCACCCAAGGTAAAACCTTGTGTATCACGATTAGTGACGATGGCCCTGGCGTGCCGCTCGATAAACGTGACTCCCTACTAACCCGTGGTGCACGCTTAGATACATACGAAAGTGGTCATGGCGTGGGCATGGCGATAGTATCTGACTTAGTGAAGTCGTATCACGGTTTACTCACCATTTCTAAGTCTGATAAATTAGGCGGAGCCAAGTTTATGCTGGAGTTTAATTACCATGAAAAAAAATAACCTGCTCTTAGCCCTAATACACTTGGTGTTACTGTTAACAGCGGCATCTAGCTTTGCAAAAGCACGCTGTGAACTGCCCCCTGAGGCAAATCAAATAACCATCAAACGTTATCTACAATGTCTTGACAGCACCCTCAACAATGCCAAACAACTGCAAGCCAGTTGGATTGAAAAACGCCGCTATGAACTGGCTAAACGTGAGCGAGAAACTGGCGACAGCCAAATTTTGCAGTTATTTACTAACAGTATTACCAGTCATAATAAGTATGTTGCGAAAAGTTGCCAATGGCGCTACTTGTTGCACTTACCCAATGCTGTCAATGCCGCGATTAATTATAAGCGTTGTGAGATACAGCTGGTTGAACAATTTACTGCCAGCCTCAAACAGCCGCTTTAAACACTGTATATTGTTAAGGAATATATTATTAAACATGTCACGCGCTCAGCGCCGCTGATAATTATTGGCGGGGGATTAGCCGGTTTATATAGCGCTTATTTGCTGAGCCGCCAACAGATCCCGTATATTTTATTAGAGGCAAAAGCAGAGTTAGGTGGGCGAATTAGTGCGGCTACCACCGACAATGAGCACGTAATTAGTTACGATTTAGGCCCTACTTGGGTATTCCCTCATCAGCACACACTATTACAGCTAATAAAAACGCTTAAACTGACTACATTTGAGCAATACTGCCAAGGTGATGTACTTTATCAATCATCAGCAACGACACCATGCCAACAAATTCCTGGGGCTGGTGAAATGCAATTATTTCGCTTAGCCGGTGGCATGCACTCGTTAATCAAGGCGCTATATCAGCAACTTGATCCTGCGACAATATTAACCGAGCACGCTGTTATCGCATTAAATAAACAGCAGGACAGTTGGCACATAACGGCTGAGCATCATGGCAAGCTGACGCATTTTCGCGCCCAGCATGTCATCGCTGCATTACCACCTCGCATGATAATAAACCACCTTACCCCCGCACAGTGGGCTGAGCACACACTGCTCAAACGCTTAGCCACGGTGCCGACATGGATGGCCGGGCAAGCCAAATTTATCGCCACTTTTGAGCACGCATTTTGGCGTGATAAAAACTTATCGGGGCAATGCTTTAGCCGTGTGGGTCCGCTTGTTGAAGTACACGATGCCAGCGCGGCTGCTCATGAGCACCCCGCTCTGTTTGGCTTTATTGGTATTCCGTACAGCGAGCGCAAGCAACTCACAAACGAGCAATTAAAGCACGCATGCCTTAAGCAACTGGCTTATTTTTATGGTGCTCAGGTGTATAACGCAACGCACTGCTTTATTAAAGATTGGGCTGCGGACCCCTATGTGGCAAATGAACAGGATACAATCGCCCCATCGCAGCATCCTGAGTTTAGTTTTAGCGGATTAAGCGCGGCATTCACTAAATTAAACATCCATTTTGTGGCTAGCGAATTTGCCCAGCAAGAGGCCGGCTACTTAGCCGGTGCACTCAGTGCAGTTGATAAAGCAATGAACGATTTACAGTTCACATAGGGAGCGCGTTAACAGCCTCTTTAGTTATAACAGTTGGCATATTGCCATCATTTAAGCTGTTTTTTCGCCAGTGCCTAATAGGGTTGCCACCCAGCGGCCTTCTTCGCTTGCTTCAAGGGCAATTTTCACAATCATAGTCAGTGGCACTGACAACAACATTCCTACCGTGCCCAGCAGCCAGCCCCAAAATATTAATGACAAAAACACCACTAAGGTAGAAAGCCCTAAACCTTTACCCATAAATCTTGGCTCTATAATATTACCCATTACGGTATTTACGGTTAAATAGCCCGCTGCCACCAGCCCGGCTATTAACGGCCCTTGGGTGATCAACGCCAGTAATACCGCTGGGATAGCCGCAATAATTGACCCTATATTGGGGATGTAATTAAACATAAAGGCAAGCACCCCCCACAACACAAAGTAGTCAACACCGAGTAGCCATAAATAAAAGCCTGCTAATATACCTGTGGCTAAACTAACCAAGGTTTTAATCGCAAGATAAGAGTTAATAGAGGCTAAAAAGCGCTCAATTTGTTTCATTTTTTTATCGGGATTTTTCAGCGCCATATGAATTTTATTACTCAACAGCGGGCCTTCAAACAACATAAATACCACGGTTAAAATAATTAAAAACATATTCGCCATTACCCCGCCTAAACCGGTGAGCATATTGGTGGCGACATCAACCATTTTACCCGGATCGAACATAGATAAAATTTGCTGTTTATTAATTAAAATATTGTACTGCGATGCCACATCGACTAACCAGACAAACTCTTCTTTGAGTTTAACTTTATACTGGGGCAATTGCTGTGAAAAATCGTTCGCCGATTGCCCAACAAGGCTGCCTAAACTAACGCCGAGTGCCAGAATAATAAGTACCACTAACAACACCGCAACACTTTTAGTGATGCCAAAGCGCGCAAAAAACTTTATTAACGGGTGACAAATAATAGCGATGAACGCCGCTAATATAAAGGGCACTATTATCGCACTTGCCGACTTAATGCCTGCCAGCACTATCACTAATGCAGCAAATATAATTAAGCTTTTATTAACCCCAGTTAAACTTGCCAATGCCCTGTTCCTTATCGCGTTTAATTGCCTTTAGTCTAAGGCAATTGCTATTAAAATGAAATATTTACTCAAGGATGGTGAAATTATAATGGCTGTATAAAGTTGCAAAGCCAGTCACAAGCGAGTATAAATTTTAAACACTGCTGTCATTTTTAGTTAAGGGCGCATTATGCATCTATTTATTACTGGGGCGACGGGCCTAATAGGTCAGCACCTATGCCCTTTTTTAACTCACCACCACACGGTTACTGTGCTGACACGTAACATTAATAAAGCAGAGGTGCTATTAGGCCATAAAGTGACAGCCGTTGACGCTATGAGTCGCGTCGATTTCAATAATATAGATGTGGTGATCAACCTCGCCGGTGAGCCCATCGTGAACAAACGTTGGACAGATAAACAAAAACACATCATTCGTGACAGCCGCATTAACATCACAACCGCAATCACTAAAGCGATTAACGCATGCGAAACGCCACCACATACATTTATTTCTGGCAGTGCGGTCGGCTTTTATGGTCGCCAAGGTAATATCCCTATTGATGAAAGCAATAATGTCCCCCACGACGAATTTAGTCATCAACTGTGCAAAGACTGGGAGCAAGCGGCAATCGCGGCCGAATCAACTGATACTCGAGTATGTTTACTACGCACTGGGATTGTATTGGCAAAAAAAGGCGGTGCCTTAAGTAAAATGCTGCCGGCATTTAAACTAGGTTTAGGGGGACCGATTGGCAGCGGTGACCAGGGCATGTCGTGGATCCATATTGATGACATTACGCAACTTATCTTATTTATTATCAACCGCTCAAATATCAGCGGGCCCATTAATGCCACCGCACCCAACCCGGTAAGTAATCACGTTTTTGCTAAAAGCTTAGCCGCGGCCTTATCGCGACCCGCTCTGTTGCCAATGCCAGCGATGGTGTTGCAGTTGCTAATGGGGGAAATGGCTGATTTATTACTAACGGGGCAATATGTGCTGCCAACCAAACTCCTTGAGCACAACTACCGTTTTCATTATCCGAATATCGATGCAGCGTTGCACAGCTTATTATAGAAAACCGATTAACACAAAAACAACGGCCGATGCCGCTGTTTTTATTATACCGAGCGCCAGGCCTAGTAATAACCGCTGGCAGGTAAGCTGTTATTTACTGATCCACGGGGTAATTTTTACCACGTCCGTGATCTCAGCTAATTTGTGGTTATCTGCTTGCCAATCATCGGCAACCGCAAAATAACAAACCTGCTGCTCACAGTGCACGTTTTGTTCAGTAAATTGCATCGGCTTATTAAACGTCACCACAACACCTTTTTGCTCTGGTAATAAAAACCACATTAATTTACTAACAAAAAAGCCCGATAAGTCGTTTAACAGCGTCTCCAGCTCAGTGTGTACGGTAAATAATGACTGCTTAGAAAACACTAAACCGTCAAGTTCATTCGCTTCTATTTGTAATTTTAGCTGGCAATCATGCATCGGGTTTTGTGGTTCAATAACAATAACCGCTTTATCGGTATCGAGCTGTTTATCAAAGGGTAACAATAATTGCGCTTGTTCGGTGTAATTAAGCGGATACTCATTGTTTTCGGTTAAAATTGTGCCACTTTTAATCGCACAGCGTTCATTGCTACCAATATCGCTAATATAAAAGTTAACCCGGGCATACTGAAAATCCCCTTTATTAACCACCTTTAAACGGTCATAAAAGCCATCATACGACATCACAAATTCTCTGGCCGACGCGTTAAAAGTTGTACTGCTCAAAAGCATCAACACCAGCAGTGAGGCCATGTTTAGCAAGTATTTATTCATCAAAGTAGGCCCTATTTTGATCGATCATGGTGTTTAATTCCTCAATGTAGGCTTCACCGCGCTCTGAATAAGAGAGTAACCCCTGAGTGAGCTCTGTGGCGGCGATTGTTTGCTGTTCGCGTCGTAAATTTTCGCGAATTGCACGTAACTCTTTATAAGCATAATGCGTATTTATATTTTTAAAGTAAGCGCTGACCGCAGCACGCACCGACTTGAATGCAGCCACTTCATGAGCAGCATCACTGTCTCTTTGGCTTGGCACTATGCCGCAGCCTTTTGAGTAGCACCACTGGCCAAAAAAGTTAAGGCCAATACGTGCAAACCGCGATGTGCCCCAGGCTGATTCGTTAGCTGCTTGCATCAGCGCCATTTCTTTAGGAATAATATCGACACGGCGTAATGCCTGTGTCAACGTTAATCTATCCACCGTTTCTGGCAACCCATACTGCGCCAATATTTTTACAATATCGCGCTGTTGCTTCGCTTCTAGTGGTAAGTCGTTTTCTAGCATCATGCGGGCAATTTCTAAGTTTGCCCGTTGCTGTAATATCTTTTTATTTTCGGCTTCGACATGTGGCTTAATAAAATTAAAAAATGCGCGCTTCTTTTCTTTCACATCAGTGAACGCTGAAAAGTTTGGCAAACTTACATTATGTAGCGGCTGCTCTTTTTTCTTTGCCTTTTTAGGTTGCTCAGACTGTGCGTGTTGGTCTGATGCAATATCGTCACGCTGAATAAATGGATACGCAAGCGCCCAAATACAAAATGCGGCGAATAAAAACTTAAAAATGGTCTTTAACATGTACTCTCTCTTTTAACACTTAATGATGCACGGATACAACGCGCACATACCAAGCGCCATTATACCTAAGCCATGATATAAAGGCGAATCAAAGCTATTGCTGCGCTCTTTCGCTGTTTTGACTGCTCGCAATTTATAAGTGCTTGGGTATACTAAACAAAGTTGCGCGGTATTAATTTTATTGAGTGAGTAGTATGAATAAGCAATGGCAAATGCGAATAATAGAACAAGCAAAACACCGTCCAAATGACAATCGCTCGCCCTGGCAGGTCGATCGCTCGCGTATCATTCATGCGGCTGCGTTTCGCCGTTTACAAGCTAAAACGCAAATTATGGGCATTGGCTTAAACGACTTTTACCGTACTCGCCTCACCCACTCATTGGAGGTGTCACAAATTGGTAGCGGGATATTGCGTCATTTAAAAGTGCAGCACAGCGACTTTAGCCATTTCCCCTCAACTGGCTTACTTGAAACCTTGTGCTTGGCGCACGATATTGGCCATCCGCCTTTTGGCCATGGAGGTGAAATTGCGCTTAATTATATGATGCGCGATCATGGTGGCTTTGAAGGCAATGCGCAAACGCTGCGTATTGTGGCGAAATTAGAACCCTACAGCAACGGTTACGGCATGAACCTCACGCGCCGTACTTTACTTGGTTTTATAAAATACCCGGGGTTTATTAACGACCTTTGGCATACTATTCCCACCACTAACGCGAACCGATCATTTATAAAAGCAGATGATTGGCGCCCTGCAAAAGGTTTATATAATGATGATGCCGCGATATTCAATTGGATCATTGCGCCACTGAGTGACAATGATAAAACCCTGTTGAATACCCAGCAACGAGTAGATAACTATCGTGCAAGAACCTGCTATAAATCACTTGATAGCGCCATAATGGAGCATGCCGACGACATTGCTTACGCGGTGCATGATTTAGAAGACGCCATTGCCACGAAAATGCTTACTTTAGACGATTGGCTAACGCATGCCTTACCGCAGCTGCGTGCGCTTAATTTTAGTTGGTTAAACACGCTACTCGATACACTAACCCAACGGCTGTTTTCAAAACATGATTATGAGCGCAAAGATGCCATAGGCGAGTTGGTCAATACCTTTATTATTCATACTCACCTAGCGATTCAAGATGACGGGTTTGACTGCCCTATTTTAAAGTACACCGCAAAACTCGACACTGAATACGCCAGCGTGTTACAGATCCTAAAACACTTTGTGTTTCAACGGTTAATTCGCGATCCTGAAATGCAGCAAATTGAATTTAAAGGGCAAAATTTACTTATCGAGTTATTTAGTGCGTTTTCAAGCGATCCGCTGCGATTATTGCCCGAAACAACACAAGCGGCATATCAACACGCACAACAGCAACAACAAGGCATGCGCGTTATTTGCGATTATCTTAGTGGCATGAGTGATGAATACGCCTATAAAACCTACCAACGTTTGTTCTCGCCTGTGCAATAAGCTATAAAATATAACAGCAACGACAAAACAGCCGAGTAAATACAATTTACTCGGCTGTTTTAGTTACTCAGTAAGCTAACTTAGCATGGCTTAATTAAGCGCTTTTACCCCCATGTTATACAGCGTAAAGCCATATATGTCGGCATATTGCTCAATAATTTTACTGGTGGGTGTACCCGCTCCATGGCCTGCATTGGTTTCAATACGGATAAGCGTTGGCAAGCTCCCCGCCTGTTTAGCCTGTAACTCAGCGGCAAATTTAAAGGAATGTGACGGCACGACACGGTCATCGTGATCGCCGGTGGTGATCATCGTCGCCGGATATGCGACCCCTGCTTTAACATTATGCAGCGGTGAATAGCCTTTTAAGTAATGGTACATCTCTTTACTTTGCTCACTGGTACCATAATCATAGGCCCAGCCTGCACCAGCGGTAAAAGTATGGTAGCGCAGCATATCCAGTACGCCCACAGCAGGCAGCGCTACTTGAAATAAATCAGGACGCTGGGTCATTACAGCGCCAACAAGTAAACCACCATTCGAGCCACCACGTAGCGCTAAACGTTGTTTTGAGGTGTAGTTTTTGTCCTGCAAGTACTCGGCAGCGGCAATAAAGTCATCAAACACGTTTTGCTTGTGTAACTGCGTGCCCGCGTTATGCCACTGTTTTCCGTATTCTCCACCACCACGAATATTAGCCACCGCATAAATACCGCCTTGCTCCAACCACGCTGCTGTGGTGGGGCTAAAACTAGGTGTTAAACTAATATTAAAGCCGCCATAACCGTACAAAATAGTCGGGTTGGAGCCATCTAATTTAATATCCTTTTTATAGGTAATAATCATCGGCACTTTTGTGCCATCTTTTGAGCTGTAAAATACTTGCTCAGAGGTGTAATCATCACTGTTAAAGTTAACGGCCGATTTGCGATACACCTTTGATTCACCGCTGGTTACATCAAATGTATAAGTCGTCCCGGGGGTTTTGTAGTTAGTAAACGAGTAATACAGTGTAGTTTGGTCTTTTTTACCGCTAAAGCCTCGCGCGCTGCCAATACCCGGCAATTGAATTTCGCGTATCACCTCACCTTGTTTGTTGTATTGCTTTACTTTTGAAATCGCATCAACCATATAATTGGCAAACAACGTATTGCCACCCAAAGATACATTTAAAACATGCTCTGTTTCAGCAATAAAATCGACCCAATGCTCTGCGCTGGGGTTGCTGGCATCCACTGTCACCACTTTATTGTTCGGGGCATTTAAGTTGGTTTTAATAAACAACTTACTGCCTTCGTTATCAATTACTTGGGTATCTGAGTCGGTATGTGCAAGCACTGTCACTAGGGGGCTGTTAGGCTTAGTTAAGTCTTGCATAAATAACTTATTGCCTGAGGTAGACACACTTGCCGAAATAAACAAGTAACGGCCATCGTCGGTCACTTTACCGCCCACATAGCGGTGCTGCTGCTTAGCAACGCCACCAAACACTAAACGATCCTCAGCTTGCGCGGTGCCTAGCTTATGGTAATACAATTTATGTTGATCAGTTTTTGCCGACAGCTCACTGCCCTTAGGTTTATCATAGCTTGAGTAATAAAAGCCGTTGTTATTTAACCAGCTAATACCACTAAACTTCACATCAACCAAGGCCTGCTCTACTTGTTGTTTAGTGTCGGTATCAATGATAATTATTTTGCGCCAATCACTGCCCCCTTCTGAAATTTGATACGCTAATAACGAACCATCTTTTGAAAACGACAGTCCCGACATAGACGTAGTGCCATCTTCACTAAAGGTATTGGGGTCTAAAAATACCTCGACTGCGCCACCTTCTTTACTGCGATATAAAACTGCTTGATTTTGCAAGCCATCATTTTTATAAAAGTAAGTGTAATCGCCCTCTTTAAATGGCGCGCCTACTTTTTCGTAGTCCATCAACTTTTTTAAACTTTGTTTTAATTTATCGCGATACGGTATTTGCTCTAAA
>NZ_JBFJHD010000036.1:0-22395 GCF_041613455.1 Pseudoalteromonas sp.
AGCGCATAACTGACGCCCCCGCCAGTACATGATTCAGCGGTAGTGATCCATAAGCGTTTATCCGTTAAAATAGCGCCTAATTGCGCAGCAAGTGTTTTAATCTCTTGATGTAATTCCATATTCAGCCTTTGGGTAAATACAGGTCGTTTGATCTTTATGCACCACACACTATAAAACAACAAACCCCTATGATGCAGCAGTATCTAAAAATAAAATCAGAGCATCGCGATATTTTATTGTTTTATCGCATGGGCGATTTTTATGAGCTGTTTTTTGACGACGCAAAGCGGGCGGCACAATTACTCGATATTTCGCAAACCCAGCGCGGTAAAGCCGGCGGCGATCCTATTCCTATGGCGGGTGTCCCTTATCATGCGGTAGAAAACTACCTAGCGCGCTTAGTGCAAATGGGCGAATCGGTGGCTATATGTGAACAAATTGGCGACCCAGCAACCAGTAAAGGCCCGGTAGAGCGTAAAGTCGTGCGCATTGTTACCCCAGGTACTATTTCTGATGAAGCCTTACTGCAAGAGCGCCAAGATAACTTGCTGACCAGTGTGTGGCAAAATAACAAAGGCACCTATGGTATAGCCTATCTCGATATTAACTCAGGGCGTTTTAACATTGTTGAGGTCAATACCGACGAGGCATTTACCTCTACCATTCAACGTTTAGCCCCCGCCGAATTACTGTATAGCGAACGCTTTGACAATGTTCACTTAATTGAGCACATCAAGGGTGCGCGCCGTCGCCCTGAATGGGAATTTGATTTAGACACCGCACAGCATCTGCTCTGCGAGCAGTTTGGCACCAAAGATTTAGTCGGTTTTGGGGTTGATAAAGCGCACTGTGCCTTAGTGGCCGCAGGCTGTTTAATGCAATATGTCAAAGACACACAGCGTATTGCCCTGCCGCACATTCGCGCGATTACCCTTGAGCACAACGAGCATGCCGTCATATTAGATGCCGCCACTCGGAAAAACTTAGAGCTGACGGTTAACTTATCGGGCGGATTCGAAAATACCTTAGCGCAGGTGCTGGATAAAACCGCCACCGCCATGGGCTCGCGCCTGCTTAAGCGCCGTATTCATACTCCCGTGCGCAATAAAGATGAGCTTAATTCGCGCTTAAATGCCATTAGCGCTATTTTAGACGCACAGCTGTGTGGTGAGCTACATCAATCATTAAAAGAGATTGGCGATGTAGAGCGAGTTATTGCACGTTTAGCGCTATGCACGGCGCGCCCTCGCGATTTAACTCGCCTACGCAGCGCCTTACAAGCTTTAGCTCCTTTGCATAGCTTATTAGCTGATGCAAACGATGCCCGTATTGCGAATATTATTAAACACTCGCCCGAACTGCCTGAATTGCAAGCACTGCTGGAGCGTGCCGTAATCGACAACCCACCGGTGCTTATTCGCGATGGTGGAGTAATTGCACCGGGTTATAATAGTGAATTGGATGAATGGCGTAATTTAAGTAAAGGCGCCACCGACATACTGGAGCAGCTAGAACAACGCGAACGTGAACGTACCGGCATAAGTACACTTAAAATTGGCTATAACCGTGTGCATGGCTTCTTTATTGAAGTAAGCCGCGCTAACTCACATTTAGTCCCCGCTGATTACATTCGCAGACAAACACTAAAAAATAATGAACGCTACATCATCCCTGAGCTCAAAGAACACGAAGACAAAGTGCTGGGCAGCCAGTCAAAAGCGCTGGCGCTGGAAAAACAACTCTACGAAGAACTGTTTAGCTTTATTGCGCCGCATATTGAGCAACTGCAAATTATGGCCGCTGCGTTGGCCGATTTAGACGTATTAAATAACTTAGCTGAGCGGGCACAAGCACTGAATTATACCAAGCCTGAATTGTGCGATAACGATAATATCAGCATTCAACAAGGCCGCCACCCAGTGGTTGAGCAAGTAATGAAAGAACCCTTTATTGCCAACCCAGTAGAGTTAAATAGTCAGCGTAAAATGCTTATTATTACCGGCCCTAACATGGGGGGTAAATCCACCTATATGCGTCAAACTGCGCTTATTGTGCTGATGGCTCATATGGGTAGTTACGTTCCTGCCGATAGCGCGAAAATAGGCAATATTGACCGTATATTTACGCGAATCGGCGCCAGCGACGATTTAGCATCGGGACGTTCTACTTTCATGGTGGAAATGACCGAAACCGCCACAATATTAAATAACGCCACGGCACAATCTTTGGTGTTGATGGATGAAATTGGTCGTGGCACTAGTACCTACGATGGCTTATCGCTGGCGTACGCAACGGCCGATCATTTAGCGTCAAAAATCTGTGCAAAAACCTTATTTGCCACCCACTACTTTGAGTTAACAGAACTTGCAGAGCAAACTGCAGGCCTAGTTAACGTGCACCTTGATGCCATAGAGCATAACGACACCATTGCCTTTATGCATACCGTACTTGATGGCGCTGCCAGTAAAAGCTTTGGGTTACAAGTTGCCGCCCTTGCGGGTGTGCCAAAAGCGGTTATTGCACAAGCAAAACAAAAGCTTACGTTACTTGAAAACCATCAAAGTGTGACCTCATCTAGTGTTGAGCAACAGGCATTTAGTTTTACTGAGCAAGCACAGCACAGTCAGCCCTCAGAGGTAGAAGAGCAGCTAACGGCTATCGATCCAGATAACTTAACACCGCGCCAAGCCCATGATTTGCTGTATAAATTAAAAGCGTTACTGTAACTCATAACCGCAGGCATAAAAAAAGCTGAAGGGTAAACGCTTCAGCTTTTGTACACATGGATGTGTTACTTATTACGAAAATTGTGCAAACAAACTGTCGGTGCTGAGCCCTTCTTGTTGCAAAATATCTTTTAAGCGACGCAGCGCTTCCACTTGAATTTGCCTGACTCGCTCGCGAGTTAGGCCTATTTCACGACCCACATCTTCAAGCGTTGACGGCTCATAACCTAATAAACCAAAACGACGCGCAAGCACTTCACGTTGCTTAGGGTTCAGTTCACCTAACCAATCGACAATATGCTTATTCATATCATTATTTTGCACTTCGCCTTCAGGGCCGGCGTTGTTGTCATCGGCGATGATATCCAATAACGCGGTATCGTTTTCACCACCTATAGGCATATCAACCGAAGCTATTTTTTCGTTTAAACGCAGCATTTTAGTGACATCTTCCACCGGCTTATCGAGACAAGCGGCTATTTCTTCTGCGGTGGGTTCATGGTCGAGCTTTTGGGTCAGCTCACGGGCGGTACGCAAGTACACGTTAAGTTCTTTCACCACATGGATCGGTAACCGAATAGTGCGCGTTTGGTTCATAATGGCGCGTTCAATGGTTTGGCGTATCCACCAGGTGGCATAAGTAGAAAAGCGAAAGCCGCGCTCAGGATCAAACTTTTCAACGGCGCGAATAAGCCCCAGGTTACCTTCTTCAATTAAATCAAGTAACGCTAAACCGCGATTGTTATAGCGGCGGGCAATTTTAACCACCAGGCGTAAGTTACTTTCAATCATGCGTTTGCGGGAGGCTTCACAGCCTTTTAAAGATTTGCGCGAAAAAAATACTTCTTCTTCTGCAGTTAATAACGGGGAAAAGCCTATTTCACCTAAATAGAGTTGTGTCGCATCTAGGTTTTTAGTGACTTCCTCTTTGGCAAAGACCTCATCATCCACAGCTTCAAGTAGGGGTGTTGAGTCATCAACAGCAGTATCATCAAACTTATCGTCGGGGATGGTAATTTTATCAACTTTTGCTGCATCAGCCATAAGACTTCTCCTGAGCAAGTTATCAATATATCTTTAATAATTAAGGAAGGTATTTAGTAGGATTTACAGCTTGTCCGCGGTAGCGAATTTCAAAACGAAGTGCCGTTACCGGAGATTCTGAATTACCTATTTCTGCAATTTTTTGTCCTGCCTTAATTTCCTGCTTTTCTTTAACCAGTAGCTTCGAGTTGTGTGCATAGGCACTTAGGTAATCATCATTATGTTTCAAAATAATTAAATTACCGTAGCCTCGAAGCGCATTACCCGCATACACCACAGTTCCTTGTGCGGCGGCTAATACTGCAGCCCCTTTGTTATTAGTAATCTGTAAACCCTTGTAACCATTTTCCTTGTTCGAAAAGCGCCGTGTTATTTTGCCTTCAGCTGGCCAAACCCACTGCACTTTGCTACTCGACAATTGCTTATAGTTACTAATTTTTTTATTGGCTTGTTTTTGAACATACCCTCGTTGTTTAGGCTTATCAAGCTCTTTCTTTGATTTATTGTTATTTTTATGTGAATTTTTTATTGGTTTTTTACTAACTGCGGGCTGTTTTTTTGTCGTTTTTTTAGGCTGCGCTTGGGCTACAAGCGAAATGCTCTGCCCTGGAAAGATGGTATAAGGTGATGGTATTGAATTGTTTTTTGCCAGCGCTCTAAAATCTTGCCCGGCACTAAATGCGATAGAATAAAGTGTATCGCCTTTTTGTACCTTATACGTATCGCCATTTATGTTAATGTTTCTGACATAATCATTAACATCATTATTTAAACTACTCACCGGCGCCGGAACATGCTTTGATGAGCAACCAAACAGCAAAATACTAATAAATAAAGCAACATAAAATTTTATTTGTTTATTCACAGTATTTTGCACCTTTGATTAATAACTCAACTTTATAAAGCTTAGCGTAATAAAATATACGCAACAGCAATTAAAGCAACCACTGCCCAGCCAAGTATTTCAATATATTGACGTAATTTTTTCTCCATTTTAACTCCACCCCATTTCATTAGGGCAGCGACTAAAAAGAAGCGCGCACCGCGTCCTACAGCAGAAGCCACTAAAAATGGCAAAAAGGCCATTTGTAACACCCCAGCGCCTATGGTGAATACTTTGTAGGGAATGGGCGAAAATCCGGCAATAAACACCACCCACACACCATAACTTTTAAACCAATTGAGGGCGACAGCAAACTTATCTTGCCAATGCATCTGGGCAATCAGTGGCTCAACAACCGGCTCAAATAGCCAAAACCCGAGTAAATAGCCAATTATGCCGCCAAATACCGAGGCGATTGTAGTAAAGCTGGCAAAGCGCCATGCTCGGTGTGGTTGTGCCAACGCCATCGGCGCTAGCATGACATCCGGCGGCACTGGGAAAAAAACCGATTCGGCAAAACTCATTGCCGCCAAATAACGCTCTGCATGGCGGTGTTTAGCCCACAGTAGTGCCATATCATATAGCTTAGTAAACAACTTCAAAATGAATTCCTATTCAATATCACCAGGGATGAGGGGAACAAACCTAACCGGAGCAATAACATGCTCGGTAAAGCGCTCACCGTTTCGAATAACCATGACTAGTTTTTGCTGTTGCTCACCAATAGGGGCTAATAACACGCCCCCATCGGCTAGCTGAGCAAGTAATTCTTGTGGAATGTTAGCCGCTGCTGCAGTCACTATAATGCCATCAAACGGCGCTTGTGACTGCCAACCTTGCCAACCATCGCCGTGCTTCATCACCACATTGTATAAATCGAGTTGGTGCAAACGGCGTTTTGCTTGCCATTGCAATGCTTTTATTCGCTCAACTGAGTAAATTTTAGCAAAGCTTTTCGCCAACACGGCGGTTTGGTAACCCGAGCCGGTGCCTATTTCGAGCACTTTATTGCGCACCCCCGCTAAGCGCAGTAGCTCGGTCATGCGAGCCACTATGTAGGGCTGCGAAATTGTTTGTCCCTGCCCGATGGGTAAAGCGGTATTTTGATACGCTTTATGCTGCAGCACATCATCAACAAAAATGTGTCGTGGAATAGTCGCAATAGCCGTTAATACCTGGCTGTCTTCAACGCCTTCGCGCTGTAATAGCTCAGATAATGCTTTTGCGCTGCGATTATAATTAGCCAGCACGATTGATCTCCAAGTCAGCTAACCATTCAGCCACTGCGGGTAAACTTTCTTTGGCCGTCATATCAACACTTAACGGGGTTACTGAAGCGTAGCCGTTGTTAATTGCATAAAAATCGGTGCCCTCGCCGGCATCATTTTCAGGGCCCAGCGATCCGTACCAATAAATATCGCGTCCCCAAGGATCCACTTGTTTCGTCATCGCCTCGGCCTTATGGCGAGCGCCTAAGCGGGTGACCTGCACCCCTTTTAATTCGCTCAAGGGCACATCGGGTACATTGAGATTAATGATTTGATCTTTTGGCAAAGGGTGCGATGCTAACCCTTTAATAATACTCACGGTAACAGCTGCCGCCGTTTCAAAGTGCTCGCCTTGGTGCGAACACAGTGACACCGCAATGGCTGGCAACCCTAAGTATCGCCCTTCAGTTGCCGCAGCCACTGTACCGGAATATAACGTGTCATCGCCTAAATTAGCGCCGTGGTTAATACCGGCTACGACTAAGTCGGGCATCTCCTCCACCAGCTGATTAACGCCTAAATGCACGCAATCTGTGGGAGTGCCATTAACCGATATAAAGCCATTTTCTAACCTAGTTGCTCGTAACGGGTTGAGTAACGTGAGTGAGTTACTCGCGCCACTGCAATTACGGTCAGGAGCCACTAAGGTCACCTCTGCAATTTGTGTTAATGCTTGATATAAAACGGCAATTCCTTTGGCACTAACCCCATCGTCGTTACTTAGTAGTATCTTCATTTATGTGTTGTTCCTGTTCTTTTCGCTCACGGGGGCTAGCATCGGTGTAATCCACCAGCTCGCGTAATAACGCCGTTGCAAAACACCCTTTAGGTAAGCCAAACGTGAGTTTTAATGTGTGGGCATCAAGGCTTTCTACCGCTAAATCTTGCGGTATTAAGCGCAGCATTCTGCGCTCATTTTTAAGCCCAAGCTCGCCTAAGCCATCGCACCAGAGTTGGTAAGGCTTAAGCCATATTTTTTCTTGTTCGGTGAGGCCTTTTTCGCTTTTGCCCACCATAGGCGCCGATAACATAATATCGCCTGAGGCCAAACGAGCAATGTTTTCGTCGCTAATCTCATCTTCAAAAAAGGCATTACTACCACTGAGCATAAACACTTCACGATGCATGGTTTTCGCAAGGCCATGCTCGGCCACACGCAAACTGACTATTTGATTAAATACATGCGAACGCGCGGCTGAAATGATAATACCGCGCAGTTTTTTATCGCGAATACGCTCGCCGGCAAACATTTTTTCGGCCATGACTAGGTTGTGCCCGTCGCGACCAAAACGTTGCTCACCAAAGTAGTTAGGCACTCCACTGCGCACCGCATTAATGCGACATAAAATATCCAGTGGCTCAGTTACGTTACGTAACGTAATGGTAAACTTATTGCCTTTATGACACCCGGTACGTAATTTACGCTCGTGGCGCTGCTGCGCAATAATAAACACACTTTCGCTATTGAGCTCGGTAAAATCTATGTGCTTTTTAATTGGCACCTTTACGCTAAACCACTGTGAACACACGCCGTGGCGATCTTTCATGCCCGCGTAACTTACGTCGCGGGGTGACACTCCCGCTTTTTGCGCAATTAACTTAGCCACATACTGAGTGTTTTCACCTTTTTTCACCACTTGTAAACACACATGCTCGCCACTGCCAGTAAACTCTATGCCTAGGTCTTCATCCACCATAAAGTCTTCTGCGCTGGTTTTAAAGTCGGCTTTAGACAAAGGGGCGCCGTATAAATAATTTAATTCGCTCATGCGTGTTGTTGACTCATCGACTCTTGCTTCATAATAACCACCGCGTGACTCGAAATACCTTCTTTACGCCCTTCAAAGCCTAGCTTTTCGGTGGTGGTGGCTTTAACGTTGATCTGCGACAGCTCGCACTTTAAGTCTCTTGCCAAATTTGTTCGCATCGCCTGAATGTGCGGCAACATTTTTGGTGCCTGAGCCACTATGGTTACATCGGCATTACCAAGCACATAACCCTGCTCTGCGGCGAGTGCAATAACATGGCGTAATAAAATACGGCTGTCGATATTTTCGTATTCACTGGCGGTATCGGGAAAATGTTTACCTATATCCCCCAGTGCCAATGCCCCTAAAATAGCATCACATAGGGCATGAATAGCAACATCACCGTCGGAGTGCGCTAAAAAGCCTTGTGGGTAATCAATTTTTTCGCCGCAGATGGTTAAAGGCCCTTGGCCTCCAAATTTATGTACGTCAAAACCATGGCCTATACGAATCATAATGCACTCTCGTTATGTTGTTTATGCAGTAAAAATCCTGCTAAAGCTAAATCTTCTGGGGTGGTAATTTTAATATTATCGCTACGCCCTGCTACCAATTTTACCGGTTTATTAGCCCACTCCATTGCACTGGCTTCATCAGTAATGATTGCGCCACTGGTTAACGCATTTTGCAATGCTGTTTTGAGCTCTTCATATTTGAACAGTTGCGGAGTGAGTGCTTGCCATAAGTCGTCACGAGGAACGGTTTGCGCTACATAATCGTGGCCGCGTTTTATGGTGTCTTTAACTTTACTGGCTAAAATACCGCCCTGATCGGCACGGATGCAGGTATTTATCAGGGTGTTTATATCGTTAATGCATACCAGCGGTCGAGCTGCATCATGCACTAATACCCACTGGGGAGGATTGGGGGCTAAATAAAGTAAGCTGTTTAGCACTGAATCGGCACGCTCTTTGCCACCACTGGCGCGAACAATACGCGAGTCTATATGCGGCAAATCTGCAAAGTAAGGATCGCTATCACTGACAGCCACCACTATGCTAGTTAAGGCTGGTAACGCTGCTAGTTTGGTGAGCGTGTGCTCTAAAATAGTTTTACCAGCAAGTTGAATATATTGTTTCGGTGCATTGTGCTGCATGCGGCTGCCAACACCGGCAGCGGGCACAATGGCGGCAATGGTTAGTGTATTTGTCATATTATTGTTTGGCTGGTAAAACACGAATAAATGTTTCACCCTCTTTTATCATTCCTAATTCGTTACGCGCACGCTCTTCAATGCCTTCATGACCCAACTTTAAGTCTTCTATATCGGCGGTTAATACTTTATTGCGTTTAATTAGCTTTTCGTTGGTTTGTTGGTGTGATGCCACGGCACTTTTTAGCCGAGTATAGTCTTGTACGCCATTATGACCAAACCATAATCGATACTGTAAAAAAAGTGCTAAGCACAATAAAACAACTTGAAAAAATCGCATTTAACACTCCTTATCTTTTTGTAAATACACGCTGCGTTGTTAGCAAAATTACGCAATAGGGCGTTTTACATTTCGCCAGTTTATATTCCCTGCAAGCAGCATCTCTCGTAATGATAAAACTCGCGGTAAACAACGCTTCGAAAATAACCACTGATGCCCACAACAGGCTGCGGTAAACGCTAACTTACTCGGCTTTAACAGCTGTGCCTCGGGTTGCTCTAGTCCATGTCCGGCAAAATCAAACCAGCCTAACTCATTACAATGCAGTTTATTGTCGCTTACTTGGTCAAGGCTGTCTATTCTAACGCAAATTTGCTCATCACTGCGGATTAAAACTGGAATTATTAGCCCTGCTTTGGCGTTTTTTTGATAAAAAAGTTCATTTGCGGCTGTGTTTATCTCGGGGGGAGTGGGCTTTTGTTTAGCCAGCCAAGTACCGTTTTGTGGATCAAGGTTAAATGGCGAGTCGGCATCGATCACTAACGTTGCGGCGCGCTCTATGTAATAAGGTAAGCTTTTTAATTGCCGCCGTAGCCTGTCTGCATCGGGCTCAGCTACCAAGCGCTGTACCTCACGCTGATAAAATGCGTTACATAATTGGGCATACAGTACTTTTTTTGTATCAGTTTGCCACATATCAACTTGCTGTTGCTCACCCAGTGGCGGTTTATTTGCTGCCAATCACTATACTCAAAAACACGGTAGGTAGTATTTTATAACACAGCGGTGCATAATTTTTAAGCGTTGATTAGAGCGTATTCTCTCGCTGAAACGTGACCTTGGTTGAAGTTAACCGCGCATGCTCAGCGAGTTAAGCCTGTACCTGCAACAACGCGCGCAACTTAAATAGGTCGTTAGCACGCGTGAACTGTTTATGCGCTCGGCTTTTCACCAAGCTTAGCAATGCCGTTTTCTAAAAACTGCACCACCGTATTTCGCTTTTTACCGATTAATAAACTGCCGTCGGCTAAAAACATAAAGTTTTGCCAGTTACGTTTAAACACAGCGAAGGTCGTTTCGATAATATTATCGCGTGCCATACAAAAATAAACCGTGGTATTGGCTTGCCAATCTAAGTGCGCTAAAATTTCTTCGGGTGGTTGCTCATCCCCATTTTCCCACGCATCTTGCCAATTAACCTGTTGGCTAAACGTTTCTTCTTGACCACACCAGTCTGTTTTATCAAAAAAATCGGGGTGATCAAACTCGCGGCTCACCATAGTGGTCCACAGTACTGCGGCGCGTTCATGGCTCATGGGTTTTATTTGCGCTAAATCTTGCTCCGGGACGGGCAAGTCTTTGTGGCGAAAAACCCACGCTTTTTTGTAATCATCTAACTGAATATAGTTCATAGTATTTGCTATAGTGTTTGGCATATTAAAAGCGAACGCCATTATACAAGAGAAAGCAGTATGACTACAGCCCTAAAACCCGGATTATACCAGCACTACAAAGGCCCACAATACAAAGTACTTTATGTTGCTACGCACAGCGAAACTCACGAGCAACTGGTTATTTATCAAGCGCTGTATGGTGAGTTTGGTATTTGGGCTCGCCCCCTTAGTATGTTTAACGAAACCGTAAACATAGACGGGCAAACACTCCCGCGCTTTGCCTACCTTGGAGCCGCCGATTAACTGTGGCATGATAGTGGTATAAAAACTCATCAGACCTGTGACAAAAAGAAGGTAGTAACGTGCAATTTAATTCAACCGACAATTACATCGCAAGCTCCGCGCTTAAACAAGCCGTAAACGCCGCTATTATGCTGGAAAAGCCACTATTAATTAAAGGTGAACCGGGTACGGGTAAAACCATGCTGGCCGAAGAGTTGGCAAAAAGTTTAGATACCGAACTGATCCAGTGGCACATTAAGTCGACCACCAAAGCCCAGCAAGGCTTGTATGAATACGACGCGGTATCGCGCCTACGCGACAGCCAACTTGGTGATGAACGCGTTCATAATATTAGTAATTACATCGTTAAAGGTAAGTTGTGGCAAGCGTTTACCTATGCAGAGCAACACAATAAACGCCCAGTATTACTGATTGATGAAATAGACAAAGCCGATATTGAGTTTCCAAATGATTTACTGCTTGAGCTCGATAAAATGGAGTTTCATGTTTACGAAACCGGCGAGCGCATTGTCGCTAAACAACGCCCCATTGTGATCATCACTTCAAATAACGAAAAAGAACTGCCCGACGCATTTTTACGCCGCTGTTTTTTCCACTACATTGATTTTCCATCGAGCGACGAAATGCAGCAAATTATTGACGTGCACTACCCTCACGTTAAGCAAGATTTAGTACGCCAAGCACTGGAAGTGTTTTTTAACTTACGTAACGCCAATGGCCTAAAAAAGAAACCGTCTACCAGTGAATTACTTGATTGGCTAAAGCTGTTAATGGCCGAAGATATAGACGCCAAAACACTGCATGATAAAAGCCAAAAAGGCGGCTTAATGCCGATGTTTGGCGCACTGCTTAAAAACGAGCAAGACATTAGCTTAATCGAAAAACTTGCGTTTATGAGCCGCTAACATGTTAGTACAGTTTTTTTTCACGCTACGTAAATACCGCTTACCGGTGAGTTTACGTGAGCTACTTGATTTAATTAACGCCTTAAAACAAGGCGTTATATTTGCCGATGTGGACGCGTTTTATTACTTAGCCCGCACTATTATGGTAAAAGACGAAACTCACTTTGACCGTTTTGATAAAGCCTTTAGTGACTACTTTAGTGGTATTGCCGACCTCGACTTACTCGAAAGCTTAAAACAGCAGCATAACCTACCGCAAGATTGGCTACGTAAAGAGTTTGAAAAGCACCTCAGCGAGGAAGAAAAAGCGCAACTTAAAGCCATGGGTGGGCTCGACGAGCTAATGAAAACGCTAAAACAGCGCTTAGAGGAGCAACAAAAGCGCCATGCGGGCGGTAACAAGTGGGTTGGCACCGGTGGCACCTCACCATTTGGCGCGTATGGTTATAACCCCGAGGGCGTACGTATCGGCCAAGATGGCAACCGCAACCGTCGCGCGGTCAAAGTATGGGATAAACGCGAATACCGAAATTTAGATTCCGACCGTGAAATTGGCTCGCGCACCATTAAACTGGCGCTTAAAAAGCTGCGTAAATTTGCTCGCACGGGCGCAAGCGACACGCTGGATTTAAACGAAACCATACGTGCCACAGCGAAACAAGGCGGCATGCTCGATGTAAAAATGGCTCCCGAACGCCATAATGCAGTAAAAGTACTGATGCTGTTTGATATTGGCGGCTCAATGGATGACTACATTCATACCTGCGAAGAGTTATTTAGCGCCGCGCACAGCGAATTTAAGCATTTAGAGTTTTACTACTTTCATAACTGCTTATATGAGCACGTGTGGCAAGACAACCAACGCCGCCACTCAAACGTTATCGACACCATGACACTAATAAATAAGTTCACTAGCGACTACAAGGTCATTTTTGTTGGCGATGCCACTATGGGCCCATACGAAATCGCCTACCCCGGTGGCTCGGTAGAGCATTACAACGAAGAGCCCGGCAGTGCGTGGTTACAACGTATAACCCACCACTTTGATAAGGTGGCGTGGCTAAACCCACAACCGCTAGAGCACTGGCCGTACTATCAATCGATTGGCTTTATCAAAGAGCTAATGGATAACCGTATGTACCCACTGAGTTTAGATGGCATTAGTAAAGCGATAAAAGAGCTGAGTTAATATTGCTATTAATGCCAGCTCAAAGCCCTAGCAGGTAAATGTTAAACCTAATATGGGAGTGACTTTTTTACGTTGCTTGAGGTGGCTTGGGCTGAGGTAGCTTGAGTAGAGGTAGTTTGAGTAAAGCGCATCGAAACCCAACGAAAAAAGGCTGCATCAATCAACCTAGGCGTTTTGCATTATCAATTGGCAGAAAAGCGCCATTTTCTGACATTGGTAACGCCTCGTTAAGAGGCGAAAAATTGTTGGCTAAAATTAGTGACGAAGGAGCAAAAGCCAACTGTTTTTTGTCCTTTTAAACGACTTGTTAGCATTCTATAGCGGAACTCTCAATAAAGGCATAGAAATACCAAAATATGAAGCAACCCAATATACAAGCATGATTGAAAAACCAATAGTTAAAGTAGAAATGCCTCTAAAAAGAGTATTTCTAATTTGGGACTTTCTTTCCATTCGATTAATCAAGTTTTCTTCATCTGTCAGAGATTGGTATTGAGTATATAGAGAGCTATATGACTGTAATACTTGGCTACTGAATGATTTATCAGCAGGATCACTCAAAGAATTATTTAGCTTTTGCTCGAAGTGTTGCAGCGTTCCAAACTCTTCTTTTTTAAAACTCAGCATTCGTCTCGTTGTATGATGCAGGGAAGATAGACCTTCTCCAAGCGATAGTTTTGTTTTTGGCGAGCCACCGTAAGACATATATTTTCCTTGAATGCTAACAATTTAATAGTGCGCTCATCGCGTATATTTCTGCCGACTTAACGCTCATTTATCTACTTTATATAGTTTTAACAAATTACCTAAGGCATTACTATCACTAAGTTTTCTAAAGTTTTTAGGTAAAGTTAAATAAACCAATATGCGCGCGTCGCTCATTTTCATGAATATATTCGCAAAGAGCAGTTTGGCCAATCAATTAACGATGATATTTAGCTAACCTCAATGACCGCTTTTCGCTCACTGCTGACTATCTACGGTGTTTCACCTAGCACCTCGAACCTGAAACCTGAAACCTGAAACCTGAAACCTCGCACCTTAAATTACATCATCATCCACACTACAAACGCTATTGAAAAGCCGGCTAAATAAACTAAGCCAAGCCAACTTAGGCTTTTTAGCATTAAACCGTGTTGAATTGTCGGCTCTGAACGCACTAAGCTAAAGTTAAGCCAAGCAAAAACTGGGGTGGTGATAAACGACAAGGTCATGGCAAAGGTGAGCATGGGACCAAGGGCTGATTTAAAAAACAAAATAACCGCCATACCAGCAAGTGCTTGCAGTATTAGCCAGCCATTTAAACTGTGCTTTGATTGCTTAAACCCCAGTAACTTATGCGATTCGTTTAGCGTGCGGGCATAACCATCAAGCACCGTGAGTGTGGTGCCAAACATACACAAAAACGCGATGGCTGATACCAATGGCCGTGCCCATTCACCGATAGTAAGTGCATACATATCGATAAGCTGTTTTGCAAAAGCCACACCACCCAGTTCAATATTGCTGCTCTGCCCGTATTGTACTAATACACCCAAACTAAAAAACACCAGAGCTAACCCTGCGGTTAACCAGTAGCCCACATTAAAATCGAATAAGCCTTGGCGTTTAGTTACGGTTTGCTGAGTTTGTTTTTCTTTTAGCCACAACGAGCTTAGTGCCGATATTTCGATAGGCGCCGGCATCCAGCCCATTAATGCCACCATAAAGCTCAGCATGGCTAATTCATAGGGTGAAGGGCCTACGTAATCTGCAGGCGCCATAGGGCCATTGCTAAAGGCGATAGCCAGCGCAATTAAAGTCGCTAAGGTAAGTAGCCCCATTATACCCTTTGAAACATTATCTAGCGCTTTAAAGTGACCCAGCAACAAGATTGTTAAACACACCCCCAGCAATATCCAGCACAGTATGGTTACTTCAATAACAACTGGTAAAGCGTAATGCAATAAACTGGCGGTAAGCAGTAACACCCCTGCAGTGTTAACTATCGCAGCAACAATATTTAAGCCAATGAAGCTATAAAAATACAGCGGGCCCTTGTTTTTATAGCCTTCAACTAAGCTTTTTTGGGTGGCTAGCGTGTATTCCATACCAAAACGAAAAAATGGGTATTTTAATACGTTTACTACCAGAATTAGCCAAAATAACTGCCAACCAAATATGGCGCCGGCTTGTGTTGAGGCCACTAAGTGCGATCCCCCAATTGCGGCGGTTGCCATTAAAATTCCGGGGCCTAACGCATTTAAACGAGCTTGCCAATTTGATACTGCTGAGTGCATGCCAATACTTATTATTTGTTTTTAATATTAAGTAAGTTACATAACAATGACAGAAAATGAAAGGTGAAAAAAATTTAAAAATGCGGAGCGAGCGAAGCCGATTATGTGGGGGTTTAGGCCCTAGTAATTAGGGCCTAAAATCTGAAATTTAACGAAGATCCATTTCTTGAATGATCTCGTGAGCAATTTCCGGAGTGGTGCTTTCAGGCTTTTCATGCAGTTTTGCTTTGATTAGCCCTTTACGATGTTTGAGTGACGTATCTAGTTTTTTGGCGGCACTACTAATTGCAGGGTATAGCACTTCGTCTTCACCCTTAACCGATATACGCGCACCTTCGTACGTGGTGCTGATCTCTGCTTGAAGTTTTTTGTGATCTTTTGAAAGAATAATATCGAGCGAAATCAAAGATGGAAAATGATTCGCTATTTTTGAAAACTTTTCGTTTACGTGCTCTCTAATTGAATCAGTAACGTCAACATGGTGACCGGTAAGATTAATTTTCATTTTATATCCTTTTATGAGTTACTTCATAGTTAGTATTGGGGGCAATAAGAATTAACACAAGGATAAATGTAACTATTTAGGTAATTATTTGTTACCAACGCTATTTAAGCGCGCGGATTGCGCATTATATATGCAAAAACCCGCGTCATACGGGCTTTTCAAGCGGTTAAATTATAAGCTAATTATAGCGATTGATAGCTATTAATCGCTGTACGAGCAGCAATAATCGGCAAAATCGGTTACTTTTACTTTAAAACTCACGTTTGCATCAACATTAAATGATTCACCCGCATTAAAAGTTTGCCACTCAGTTGCACCCGGCAATAAAATATCCCACTGCCCTGCTAATAATTCCATGCATTCTTTTTGCTTGGTGTCGAACACAAACTCACCTGGCTGCATAAAGCCTAATGTTTTGGCTTCGCCGTCTCCTAGTAGTACAGTGCGGCTAGATACTTTGCCATCAAAATACACATTGGCTTTTTTAATTACGCTGACGTTCTCGAACTTGGGCATATTAACTCCTGCTGTTAATTTATAATTTTGTTACCGCCACAGTGCCTGATACCTAAAAACCTTGCAAGTTAAGCGCTGTGAAAATTACTCATCTAAAAGTTAAAAGGTGAAAGGTGAAAGGTGAAAGACTTTATGGGAAATATGCTTTGAGCAACGGGCTACGAGTCTCGAACAGATCTTTTAGTGCTTATGCACAAAAAGACCTATGAGGTGCTTCGCTTTGCAGAAGTAATCAAACAACTAAATTGATTTTGTAATCTGGGTTTTATGTATCCTCATTTTCTTCTCATTCGCTTCTCTGTGTGCAAATAAATTTTTAATGATTTATGCACAAAGCGAGCTATGAGGTGCTGCGCTTTACAGAAGTGATCAAACAACTAAATTGATTTTGTAATCTGGGTTTTATGTATCCTCATTTTCTTCTCATTCGCTTCTCTGTATGCAAATAAATTTTTAATGATTTATGCACAAAGCGGGCTAAGAGACGCTGCGCTTTACAGAAGTAATCAAACAACTAAATTGATTTTGTAATGTGGGTTTTATATTTCATCATTTTCTTCTCATTCACTTCTCTGTGTGCAAATAAATTTTTAATGATTTATGCACAAAGCGAGCTAAGAGACACTGCGCTTTAGAGCAAGTGATAAAAGTAGAAGTTATAAAAAAGCCCGCGCTGTGTAACACAGCGCGGGCTTGAATAGGTGCAAGCAATTAATTAAAACAATGCGTTTGCTTTATTAACTACATTTTCTACGGTAAAGCCAAAGAACTCAAACAGCTCGTTAGCCGGTGCTGACTCACCAAAGGTGGTCATGCCCACTACAGCGCCATTTAAGCCAACGTACTTGTACCAGTAGTCAGCAATACCGGCTTCAATCGCTACGCGACGTGAAACGCTGGCTGGTAATACGCTTTCTTTATACTCGGCGCTTTGCATTTCAAATACATCGGTACATGGCATTGACACAACACGTACTTTTTTGCCTTGCTTACGCAGCTCTGCCGCTGAGTCTTGTGCTAGTTGCACCTCAGAACCGGTAGCAATTAAAATGAGCTCTGGGTTGCCGTCACAGCTAAGGATGTAGCCGCCCTTTTTAACATCAGCTAATTGCTCTGCATTACGTGCTTGTTGCTCTAAGCCTTGGCGCGTAAAAATAAGCGATGTAGGACCGTCTTTGCGTTCAATTGCTTGTTGCCATGCAATTGCCGACTCAACTTGGTCACACGGACGCCAGTTATTTAAATTAGGCGTTAAACGCATGCTGGCAATTTGCTCTACAGGTTGGTGAGTTGGGCCATCTTCACCTAAGCCAATTGAATCGTGCGTGTATACAAAAATGCTTGGTTGCTTCATTAATGCCGCCATACGTACCGCGTTACGGGCGTATTCCATAAACATTAAGAAAGTAGCACCGTAAGGAATAAAGCCTTTATGTAGCGCAATACCGTTCATAATTGCCGACATACCAAATTCACGTACGCCGTAGTAAATGTAGTTACCGCTTGCATCGTCTGCTGTTAAGCCTTTAGAGCCATCCCAAATTGTTAAGTTTGAGCCTGCTAAATCGGCAGAGCCACCCATAAATTCTGGTAACAATGGACCAAATGCGTTTAAGGCATTTTGTGATGCTTTACGTGATGCCGGATTTGCCGGGTTTGCTTGAAGTTGCTCAATGTACGCTTGTGATTTTTCTGCCCAATCAGCAGGTAAATCTGAATTGGTACGACGTTTGTATTCTGCTGCAAGCTCTGGGTATGCTTTTTCGTAAGCGGCAAATTTCTCGTCCCAGCTTGCTTCAAGCTGTTGGCCTTTTTCTTTTGCATCCCACTGAGCGTAAATGTCGGCAGGAATTTCAAATGCATCACCGGTCCAACCTAAGAACTCGCGAGAGGCTTTAATTTCGTCATCACCTAGTGGTGCACCGTGACAGTCATGGCTACCCGACTTATTCGGTGAACCGTAACCTATTACTGTTTTACAACAAATAAGGGTTGGCTTATCAGTAACGCTCTTAGCTTCTGCAATTGCAGCACTTACTGCATCACTGTTGTGACCATCAACATCACTAATAACATGCCAGCCGTACGCTTTAAAACGCGCAGGGGTATCGTCGCTAAACCAGCCTTCTACTTCACCGTCGATTGAAATGCCGTTGTCATCCCAAAATGCCACTAACTTGCCTAGGCCTAAAGTACCTGCAAGCGAACACGCTTCATGAGAAATACCTTCCATTAAACAGCCATCACCTAAAAATGCATAGGTGTGGTGATCAACAATGTCGTGGCCTTCACGGTTAAACTGAGCAGCCAATGCTTTTTCAGCAATTGCCATACCTACCGCGTTGGTGATCCCTTGCCCTAATGGCCCGGTTGTCGTTTCAATACCTGGTGCATAGCCATACTCAGGGTGACCCGGTGTTTTTGAATGCATTTGACGGAAGTTTTTAATTTCGTCCAGTGGTAAGTCGTAGCCACTTAGGTGCAATAGAGAATAAATAAGCATTGAACCGTGGCCGTTTGAGAGAATAAATCGATCTCGGTCAGCCCACTCTGGATTAGTTGGGTTATGCTTTAGATAATCGCGCCATAATACTTCTGCGATATCTGCCATGCCCATAGGGGCTCCAGGGTGACCAGATTTGGCCTTTTGTACTGCGTCCATTGACAAGACACGAATAGCATTTGCAAGTTCTTTGCGAGATGGCATGAATTCTCCTACCTTTATATTTTTTGCGCGGGTATTTATATATTCGATTGTAACCCAAGTAACTTGAGTATTGGTATGTGCTCCATTCTTACTTATTGTAGGGGCGGTGTGCAATTAAAAACCCATAAAAATAGCGCATTATGAATATATTTTGAGAACGAAAAGTGCTCAGTAATTTTATTTAGCCGTCTAGGCGTAAAAACACTATGCAAGGTGAGTTGTTTTCGATAAAATGCGCCCCTTAATTTTTAAGCGCTAATACCGACGTTTGTGAAGCGCAATATTTGTGAGCAGAAATACAATGGCAAAACATTTATTTACTTCTGAATCTGTTTCTGAAGGTCATCCGGATAAAATCGCCGATCAAATCTCTGATGCGGTACTTGATGCAATCCTAGAGCAAGATTCTCATGCCCGTGTTGCATGCGAAACTTACGTTAAAACCGGTATGGTCATGGTTGGTGGTGAAATCACTACTAGCGCATGGGTTGATATCGAAGAAATTACACGTAAAACGGTTCGTGAAATTGGCTACACACATTCAGATATGGGTTTTGATGCCGATTCATGTGCAATTTTAAACACCATTGGTAAACAGTCTCCAGACATTAACCAAGGTGTAGACCGTACCAGCCCTGAAGAGCAAGGCGCTGGCGACCAAGGTCTAATGTTTGGTTACGCATGTAACGAAACAGAAGTGCTAATGCCTGCACCTATCACTTACTCACACCGCTTAGTACAGCGCCAAGCGCAAGTTCGTAAAAGTGGTGAGCTTAACTGGTTACGCCCAGATGCAAAATCGCAAGTGACGTTTGCCTACGAAAACGGTAAACCGGTCGCTATTGATGCCGTTGTTTTATCTACACAGCATGATGAAGACATTGCACAAAACGATTTAATCGAAGCAGTAATGGAAACCATTATTAAGCCGGTACTCCCTGCTGAATTAATTTCATCTGCAACTAAGTTTTTCATTAACCCTACAGGTCGCTTTGTAATTGGCGGACCTATGGGTGATTGTGGTTTAACAGGTCGTAAAATCATTGTAGATACTTACGGTGGTATGGCGCGTCACGGTGGTGGTGCGTTCTCTGGTAAAGATCCATCAAAAGTTGACCGCTCAGCAGCGTACGCTGCACGTTATGTTGCTAAAAACATTGTAGCGGCTGGCCTTGCTGACAAGTGTGAACTACAAGTGTCTTACGCCATTGGTGTTGCAGAGCCAACCTCAATTAGCGTTGAAACATTTGGCACCGGTAAACTAGAAGAAGCACGTTTAATTGAACTTATTCGTGAACACTTCGACCTACGCCCTTATGGCTTGATCCAAATGCTAGATCTTGAGCGCCCAATTTACCTACCAACAGCGGCTTACGGCCACTTTGGTCGTGATGAGTTCCCATGGGAGCGCACTGACAAAGCTGACGCACTTCGCGCAGCTGCAGGCCTATAATAAGCCTGCTGAGTATTTGCAAAATTAACGGCCCTTTTTAAGGGTCGTTTTTATATCTGCAGTTTATTTATTAGCCCAAGAACAATAAATCACCCTCGAATTGTTTTACACTTTCGGTATATACTCGTTTCATTATAGACGCTTAGGGATTTTAGAATGGCCGACAACTTTCGAGTTATTTTTGTAGGGTTAGCAGAAGGTATTGATAGCAGGGCCACCAAAGCAACATTGGCGGCTAAATTAAATACCTCAGAACAAAAAATAGCCCAGTTTTTTAGTGGTAAAACGCTATTCGTACCAAGCAATAAAGATAAAGCGTTAAAACAAAGCAAACTGCTGGCAAGTTTAGGCATACAAAGTAAACTACAAGCCGTCTCAACAGCCGCAACAGCCGCGGTTAATAAATTACCCGACTCGCAAAAAACGCTACGTGATGAACGTATTTTCGATGCACTCGACTATATTACTAGCAGCCTGATTCGCCTTGAAGAAAAACTCGAAGAGCTTGAGCAACGCTTACCCGAAATCGAAGTAACAGCAATGGCCGATGAACACATAGAATGGCAAGACGATGATCTGATGCTCGATGACGATCTGCTCACTCCGCTGAAAAAGCGCAGCAATGTGTTGTTATATGCTTTGACTGCAACTGTAGTCACTTTATTGGCATTATTAGCTGTTTATTTAACCAACCCTAATTTATTCACTTTTTAATTTTCAGGAGTGAACCACAAAAATGAGCAATAAACGTGCGATGATCAGACAATCAATCCGTAATGCACGCAATAGTTTATCTCTAAGCCAACAAAAAAGTGCAGCTGAAGCACTAAAAGTGAATTTTACTCAACACTTAAATAGCACAAATAATAGTAAAAAAGCGCATATCGCACTTTATTTAAGTAATGATGGTGAACTAGATACCTCACTGTTAATTAATGAGTTATGGGATAAAGGCCATGCCCTTTACCTGCCCGTTATTCACCCTTTCAATGGCGCTAACTTACTATTTCAGCGTTATGAAAAAAACTCACCCATGAAGGCAAATCGCTATGGTATCTTGGAACCTAAGCTCAATTGTACTCAAATATGCCCGTTACCAATGCTTGATTACCTACTGATGCCGTTAGTGGCATTTGATAACCAAGGGAATCGCTTAGGAATGGGGGGTGGGTTTTACGATAGAACATTGGCACGGTTACACCAGCAACACTGGCAAAAACCACAACTTATTGGTTTAGCACATGACTGCCAAAAAGTAGCTTCTTTACCTATCGAATCGTGGGATGTGCCGCTAAAAACGATTATTACCCCGAATAAAACATACTCTTGGTAACACACCGTGTTATATACCCTGAGACATTTTTGACATAAATGAGCATACAACAATGACACAAGATGAATTAAAAAAAGCCGCTGCTTGGGCTGCGTTACAGTTTGTAAAAGAAGGCACCATAGTGGGTGTGGGCACGGGCTCAACCGTGAATCATTTTATTGATGCCTTAGGCTCAGTAAAAGACACCATTAAAGGCGCCGTTTCAAGCTCAGAAGCGTCAACAGCACGTTTAAAAGCACTGGGCATTGAAGTGTTTGAACTTAACGATGTAGACACGCTTGATGTGTATGTCGATGGTGCAGACGAAATCAATAATAGCAATGAAATGATTAAAGGCGGCGGTGCAGCCCTTACCCGCGAAAAAATTGTTGCAGCGGTGGCAAAACAGTTTGTGTGTATTGTTGATGATACAAAGTTAGTCGATACCTTAGGGGAATTTCCACTGCCGGTAGAAGTTATTCCTATGGCACGCAGCTATGTAGCACGCGAATTATTAAAACTAGGCGGCGATCCGGTTTACCGTCAAGGCGTAGTGACCGATAACGGCAACGTTATTTTAGATGTACACAATTTAAAAATTACCCAAGCTAAACAACTTGAAACACAAATTAATCAAATTGTTGGCGTAGTTACCAACGGCCTATTCGCAGAGCGTGGCGCTGATAAAGTGATTATCGGCACTAAAAATGGGCCACAAATTAAATAGGAT
>NZ_JBFJHD010000037.1:0-22257 GCF_041613455.1 Pseudoalteromonas sp.
GCGATGAGATGCAGTTAATGCAGGATGAATTATTTGGGCCCATTTTACCTATTATGCGTTATAGCAAACTGAGCGAGGCGATTGCTTACATCAAGCAGTGCCCGCACCCATTAGCACTGTATATATTAGGCCAAGATAAACATGCCCAACAGGCAATTATTAAGCAAACCTTGAGTGGTACTGTGGCGATTAACGATACCTTAGTGCAAGTCACAGCCGATGACGCGCCATTTGGTGGCGTGGGGCATTCAGGCATGGGGCATTACCATGCTAAAGAAGGCTTTTTAACCTTTAGTCATGCTAAAAACACTTTAGTGTCGGGGGCATTTAATCCGCGCATTGGCATGCTGTTAAAACAAAGCAAGCTATTAACAACAGTGTTAAAGTGGTTGTATATTAAAAAGTAGTAATGCGTGTAGCGAACGTGTCGGTTTGAAAAAAGGCTGAATTACACAGTGTAATGCAGCCTTTTTTTTGAAGCTTTAAAATTGACGGTTAAATTAAAACAAGCGGCCTTCACCGGCGTAAGTTCCGGCTAAAATTTTGGCGTAAATCGCATCGGCTTTTTCTTTAGCAAGTTCAACTTCAGCTGGCAGCATTTTGCGCTCATCTAGTAACCGGCTGTGACTTGCTTTTTTGTTGCCATTGTATTCGGCAATGGTGTTCCAAATATACGATTTTTCAATATTTTTCGGCATGCCTAAGCCTTCAAAATACATCAGTGCTAAATTAAATTGCGCTAAGGTATAGTTGTTTGCTGCGGCTTTTTCGTACCACGTTTTAGCAAGTTTGTAATCATGGCTTACACCATCGCCATTGGCGTATATAACCCCTAAATTGTATTGCGCAGCGGGCAAGTTTTTATTGGCGGCCTGTTCAAATAAGCTGATCGCCATTTGTTTATCGAGTTTAACCCCATTACCTTCTTGGTATAACACGGCAAGGGCAAACATAGAGTCAACATGATTTTGTTTTACCGCTTGTTGATACAATTGCGCGGCTTTGCGGTAGTCGCGGACGACACCGTGACCCCCTTCATATAATTTAGCCAGTTCGTACATGCCGGGTGCAAACCCTTTATCAGCTAAATAGTTAAATTCTTTTAATGCGGTTTCAAATTGACCTTCGTTGGCAGCTATGATCCCTTCTTCTAGACCGGCGTGAGCTAAAGGACTGCTCAGCACAACGCCCGCAAGTAGTAAGATTTTTAAATTAAACCGTGACATAGAAATGCCTCCAATGAGTAATAGTTGCAATGTGCATTATTTAAACATTATGCTAGTTAAAATGTTTGCGCTAAATGCGCCAATATAACGTTTAATAGTTACTGCAATTTAACCATTGCTTGTTATGCTTTACGCCAGAGTGCCGCAATGTACTGCGAGCGACAGCTAGCCAATGATTAAACTCAGTATAGCGCAAAGCTGAATGTTTTTGTTGTTATGCACATTTATTTATAGCAAGGTAAGATACAGATATTACAGAAAATTTAAAGCAATAAAATAGTTAGGCTAGGGCGGCACGGTGACACGCTGTAGCCACCAACAACAGCCATGTTGATCCTGTTATAGGCTTTAGGTGAACACGGTAATACCAGACGACAATCAACGAGGATAGCTATGAACGCGAGCACGATGATAAAAAAATCAGCGCAACTGCTGTTAGCGTGTAGTTTTTTGTTGCTAACGAGTTGCTCTACCACATTTGCTTACAATAATCTTACCTGGTTATCGTCGTTTTGGGTGGATGACTATGTCGATTTAAATAATAGTCAAACTGAGCAATTTAAAGACATTATTAAAGTGACCCGCCAATGGCACCGCAGCGTGGAACTGCCAAAATACAAACAGGATCTATTAGCGTTACAACACACCTTTAATAGCGACTTTACCCGTGCTGATTTAAGTGAACAGCTAATGGTAGTAAAACGACATTGGAGTACATTGTTAGCACAGGTTAAAACGCCTTTAACTGCACTGGCGGCCACCTTAAGCAGTGCACAGCGCAGTGCACTGATCAATAATATTCGCCACGAATTAGACGAAGAACTAGAAAACTATAACGAGCAAGATGCGCAAAAACGTCAACAACAACGCTTAGCAAAGCAGCTAGATTATTATAAACAGTGGCTAGGAAAATTAACGCCCGCGCAAACCCAGCTTATAACCACGGCCAATGAGCAACATATTGATACTTTTATACTGTGGCAGCACTATCGGCAAACCCGACTCAATGCGCTGCAGCAGGCACTTAATCTTGATCCCAGAGATACGATGCAATTTAACCAGCAAATGGAGCTTATAATTAGCGACCGTGATGCCTTTATTAGTGACGAACTTGCCGTAAAAAATCAGGCTAACTTAATGAATCAGGTAACGTTATTAGTCAGCTTAAATGCTACTTTGTCAAATAAACAGCGGCGCCATGTTAACAAGCACTTTGCTGAGCTAATAGACACAGTGGATGGGCTTATCGATGACTAACGCGCTTAATGTGCCAGCATAGGATGCGAAACGGCATATGAGCGATGCTGGCTTGTTTCATTTAAGGGTAAACTGCTTTGTTATCTATATGTTTCACGTTACACTTAATTTTTTATTTTATGAAGATATTTAAATGGATTTAGCAGCCCTCAATAGTACTCAGTTTTTAAGGCACACCGTCTTAAAGTGGGCTTGTTTGTGCTCGGGCGGCTTAGCTTCAGTGTTTGCGGTATTTAACCTCAGCGTAAATAATTTAGCGGCAATAGGCTATTTAGAAGTGGTATTTGCGCTGTACTGCTTTGTTATTTTGTGCGGTTAGGTAAGCATCCTGCGCAAACGTGGCAATCCGTTGTGATGTGCGCTTTTATTACCTTTGTAGTGGTGATGGGTAGCTATACGGCAATTCCTATTAATGGCATGTTTGTGTGGGCACTGGTGCTACCGACGCTATATTATTTATTACTAGGCCAACGTTACGGGCTTATTTTTTCCTTACTATTACTGATTTTGCAAAGTGCTGTGCTGATGAGTAAAGCATCGTTGCTGCCGTTCACCTCGCTCAACCTGAGTTTAAATCTATTATTTGCGTATATTATTATTTGGGCTGTGTCGCATACCTTTGAAACTAGCCGTGCTCTGTTTTCTAAAAGGCTGAAAAAACTGGCGTTGCTTGACCCGCTTACTGGGGCGGGAAACCGCTTAGCCATGCATCATTATTTTTCGGTTGAATTACAAGACCGAACTCAACTGTACTTGTTTTTAGTTGATTTAGATTACTTTAAACAAATAAACGATCAATTTGGCCATGAAGTGGGTGATAAAGTATTAACAGAAATTGCGACTGTGCTAAAAGTCACCTTTGCCAAAGGCTATGTGTTTAGATTAGGCGGCGAAGAATTTGCGCTTATTAGCCGCTTTAATAACGAAGCCGCAGCGTTAGCGGTCGCCGAAAAGTTAAGGCGCGTTATGCAGCAAAAATGCTTTAACATTGATAGCCTTAAACTAAATGTAACAGTGAGTATTGGTGTTGCTCAGTATCAAGCGCAGCAAACATTGGCTGAGCTGGTTAACGCGGCGGATGAGCAATTATATAAAGCCAAACATAATGGCAGAAATAGCGTGTACGTTGCCACGCGTCGCACAGACAGCTCAGCGGTTGCATAGTTAATACATGTTTTCAAAATTAGGAATGCTGGCTTCCCATATTGGCGTGTCCTTGCCTAAATATTCCCTGACTGCGTCAAAAAACAACCGCGTTCTGACTGGCAAATCGCGATGCGGGTAAACCGCGTACATGGCACTATGATCCATCAGTTTCACATCGGTTAATAGCGGCACTAATTTACCCTCAATGATCTCGTTATCAAGTAAAAATGCGGGCGCTAAAAAGTAGCTGGTACCTGACAGGGTCTTCATTAATAACGCTTCGGCATCGTTGGCTCTAAAGACACTTTTTATTTTTTGCTCGCACGCCTCACCTTGCGCATTGTAGTAGTGAATGCCATCTAACCGAAATGCACTATTGGCATAACTGGCAGCCGGCAACTGCGCTAAATCACTCATGGTTTCGGGCATGCCGTAAGTGTCAATAAATTGCGGGGCAGCTAATAAAAGTAAGCGGTTGCGGGCAATTTTTCGCGCAATCAACGAAGAGTCTTTTGGCTCGCCAATCCTAAACGCTAAATCATAGCCTTCAGCCACTATGTCGACTAAGCGGTCATCTAAACGCAGCTCAATTTCTACCTGCGGAAAGCGTTTTTGAAAGTCGTTGATCACCGGTTGTAAATAACGCCGTCCGATTAATGTTGAAGCGGTTATTTTTAATAGCCCACGGGCTTCTTGATGGTAATTTTCGGCCAGGCGAATGGTTTCGCTAAGCAACTCTCTGAGCTCTGCCGCCTTTTTTATCATTTCGGCGCCCGCAGCGGTTAATGAAAAAGAGCGTGTTGTGCGGTTGAGCAGCCTAACGCCAAGCTCATCCTCTAAGCGGCTAATTTGTTTAGAAATAACAGAGCGGTCAATGTTACGGATTTCAGCAGCTTTGGCAAAAGAGCCTTGCTCAACCACCTCGAGTAACATTAATAGTCGACTTGTTGTATCCATGCTTGCTTCACACCATGATTATTGATGCCATTTTGGCATTAATGAATTTAGAAATCTATCATTTTTGTCAGCAGGTTTATTCCGTACTATGCAACGCTCAATAAAACGGAGCGTCACCATGAACAAACATTTAATTGCAGTCGCCCTTGCGACAGCCTCATTAACTCTGGCCGGATGTGCCGATGAAACCAGTGCGCAAGCGGCACCTGCAGCGCAGCCCCAACCGATTGATGTAGCCCAAGTGATTGTACAACCGGTACAAAGTTGGCACACCTATACCACGCGCTTAGAAGCTCCGCAAACAGTGGCATTAATGCCGCGGGTCTCTGGGGTGATCGACAGTATTGAATTTAACGAAGGTGATGAGGTTCGCCAAGGCGAGGTGTTATTCCAATTAGATAGCCGCCCTTTTAAAGCCATTGTTGCAAGCCTAGAAGCGCAAGTAGAAGCTGCGGCCGCCGCACTGCAACAGGCCCAAAGTGAAGCCAGTCGCGCAGAGCGTTTAACTCAGCGTAAAGCCATTTCTATTGAGCAAGCCCAAGCACGTACTTCAACCTTACGTCAGCGCGAAGCACAACTTGCCGCGTTACGCGCACAACTAACAGCAGCGCAACTTGATTTAGCTTTTACCTCAGTGGTATCGCCGATTGATGGCGTTATTTCGCGTGCCAACATTACCAAAGGCAACAATGTGTTAGCGGGGCAAACGGTGCTCACTTCAATCGTATCGAACAAGCAAATGTACGCCTATTTTGATATTGATGAGCGCACTTGGAATAGCGCGTTCAACCAAGTAACGGCTGCAAGTCGGCAAACAGTGGTAATGCAAAAAGTAGGTCAACGTGACTTTGCATACCAAGGCTACATTAATTTTATTGATAACCAAATTAACCCATCAACAGGGACGTTACGTGTGCGTGCGGTATTTAATGAAGATAGCAAGCAATTGCGTGCTGGTTCGTTTGCGCGCATTAAATTAGCGGCGAATGAAGTAACTGAAAAAGTAATTATTCCTGAGCGTGCAATTGGTACCGATTTAAAAAATCGTTTTGTACTCACGGTGGGCGAAAACAACGTACTTGAATACAAACTCATTACGGTAGGTGAGCGTTACGGTGCGTTACGGGCTGTTACCTCTGGCCTGAGTGAAGGTGATGTAATTGCAGTTAATGGTCCGGCGCGCGTAGGCCCGGGTATGCCAATTTCGCCACAAACAGTAACCATAGATACCAGCGGTGTGGCATTCACATTATCAAACGACAACCCACAACTTGTGGCTAAGCAATAAGGTATATTGATGAAATTTTCCCACTTTTTTATTCAACGGCCGATTTTTGCGGCTATGTTGTCGTTAATTATTTTAATTGCCGGTGGTATCTCGTTATTTCAACTGCCAGTAAGTGAGTACCCTGAAGTGGTGCCGCCTACTGTGGTGGTGTCTGCAAGTTACCCTGGCGCTAACCCAACGGTGATTGCCCAAACAGTAGCCACACCGCTGGAACAAGAAATTAACGGCACTGAAAACATGCTGTACATGTTTTCGCAGGCGACCAGTGATGGCCGCATGACCTTAACCGTTACCTTTGCGCTGGGCACCGACTTAGACCGTGCGCAGGTACAAGTTCAAAACCGCGTGAATAGTGCGTTGCCGCGCTTACCAGAAGAAGTACAACGGTTAGGTGTCGTCGCTGAAAAATCATCGCCCGATCTAACCATGGTGGTACATTTATATTCGCCTGAAAAAACCCACGACACAGCGTATTTATCTAACTATGCCGATTTAAACATTAAAGATGAAATTGCCCGCTTACCAGGCGTAGGGGATATTCGTTTATTTGGTGGCGGTAAATACGCAATGCGCGTATGGCTAAACCCAGATGCGCTTGCTGCACGTGAACTGACAGCAACAGACGTGGTTGCCGCACTGCGCTCGCAAAACCAACAAGTGGCTGCGGGTAGCTTAGGTGCGCAGCCCATTTCAAACGACAGTCAATTTCAAATACTATTAAACGTGAAAGGGCGCTTAAACAGTATTGAAGAGTTTGAAAACGTTATTATTAAAGTGGGTGAGCAAGGGCAATTAACGCGCTTATCTGATGTTGCCCGCGTTGATTTAGGTGAAGACACCTATGCACTGCGTGCTGAGCTTGATAATCAACCCGCTTTAGCCATGCCGGTATTTCAACGTCCAGGGTCAAACGCGATAGAGCTGTCTGATCAAGTGCGCAAAACAATGCAGCGTTTAGCGAAAGACTTTCCAAGCGGTGTTGAATACGACATTGTTTACGATCCTACTGTGTTTGTCCGTGGCTCAATTGATGCGGTAATTGCTACCTTACTTGAAGCTATTGTACTGGTTGTGATTGTAGTAATTGTGTTTTTACAAACATGGCGCGCCTCTATTATTCCTTTAATTGCGGTGCCGGTGTCACTCATTGGTACCTTTGCGGTGATGCAGTGGCTAGGGGTGTCGATCAATACTTTGTCGTTGTTTGGACTTGTGCTGGCCATTGGTATTGTGGTGGACGATGCCATCGTAGTGGTTGAAAACGTGGAGCGTAATATTGAAAAAGGCTTATCGCCGCTTGAAGCCACTCGTGTTGCCATGACTGAAGTCACTGGGCCAATCATCGCCATTGCTTTAGTGTTGTGTGCGGTATTCATTCCGACTGCGTTTATTACCGGTTTATCGGGACAGTTTTATAAGCAATTTGCACTTACTATTACAATCTCTACTATTATCTCGGCGTTTAACTCACTCACGTTATCGCCTGCGCTGGCTGCATTATTATTAAAGTCGCACGATACAAAACCAGATGCATTTACTCGTTTACTAAACAGGTTATTTGGCCGTTGGTTGTTTGAACCGTTTAACCGCGTGTTTAATCGTGGTGCTAAAGGCTACGAAAAGCTAGTACAAAAGCTGATCCGTATGAGTGTAGTGGTCATGGTGGCCTATGTTGCGTTAGTGGGCGGCACAATTAAGTTATTTGATAGTGTGCCGGGTGGTTTTATTCCACAGCAAGATAAGCAGTATTTAGTCGCCATTGCGCAACTGCCGGATGCCGCCAGTTTAGATCGCACCGCCGCAGTGGTGCAGCAAATGCAGCAAATAGCACTTGAGGTGCCAGGCGTTGCGAACACCGTGGCGTTCCCAGGTTTATCGGTGAATGGCTTTACCAATAGCCCCAACAGCGGCATTGTGTTTACACCATTAGCGCCTTTTAGTGAGCGTACCGACCCAAGTCAGTCTGCAATGGCGATTGCTGCACAGTTAAACCAACGTTTTGCAGCCATTGATGAAGCCTTTGTGGCAGTATTTCCGCCGCCGCCAATTCAAGGCTTAGGCACCACGGGTGGTTTTAAACTGCAAATTGAAGACAGAGCAAATAAAGGCTTTGCAGCATTATTTGACAGCTTACAAGCGGTGATCAGCAAAGCGCAGCAAGACCCAGCATTAATGGGCCTTTACTCAAGTTTTAGAATTCAAGTGCCACAAATGGATATAGATATTGACCGTGAACAAGCACTTATTCAAGGTATTCCACTTGATGAAGTATTTAATGCACTGCAAATTTATCTAGGCTCTGTGTATGTAAACGACTTCAATATGTTTGGCCGTACATACCAAGTAAATGCTCAAGCTGATGCTAATTATCGTGAAGACCCAGAGCAAATACTTAATTTAAAAGTACGTAACCGTGCAGGTAACATGGTGCCATTAGGCTCAGTATTAACTGTAACCCCCACGATTGGCCCTGACCGTGTTATGCATTATAACGGTTACCCAAGTGCCGAGCTAAATGGTAGCCCAGCACCGGGTTACAGCTCAGATCAGGCGCAAGTCGCTATTGAAAAAGTACTGGCAGACACACTGCCATCAGGTATTGAGTATGAGTGGACCGAAGTAACGTATCAACAAGTGCTTGCTGGTAATACGATGGTGTATGTATTCCCGTTAGTTGTGTTATTAGTATTTATGGTACTTGCAGCACAGTACGAGAGCTTACGTTTACCCTTGGCAATTATATTAATTGTTCCTATGACTATTTTTTCTGCCTTATTAGGTGTGTGGTTGGTAGGCTCAGATAACAACATATTCACTCAAATAGCGCTCATAGTGCTGGTGGCATTAGCATCGAAAAATGCGATATTAATGGTCGAATTTGCTAAAGATCAGCACGACACTGGGCTGTCGCATTTAGAGGCTATGTTAGCGGCGTGCCGCATGCGTTTACGCCCGATATTAATGACCTCCATTGCCTTTACAGCCGGTGTTATCCCGTTAGTACTTGCTAGTGGTGCCGGTGCTGAAATGCGCCACGCTATGGGTAACGCGGTATTCTCAGGTATGATCGGGGTTACTGTATTTGGGTTATTATTTACACCGGTGTTTTATATGTTAGTGACCAATAAAAAAGCGCCCAAGCAGGAGAATGCGCATGACTAAATTAATGCAAAAACGCGTAACCCGCCAGCTGTCTGCCTGCGCTGTGCTAGTGACTGCGCTGTTAACTGGGTGTGCCAGCAAAATTGATATCGAAGCGCAGCAACGTGCGATTAATGACTTTGTTGCTAATGCCAATATTGCTGGGCAGCTCAGTGGCGCCGATGAAAGCAATTGGTGGCAACAACTCGACTCAGCGCAACTTAATGAGCTGGTAGCGGATGCGTTAGTAAATAATCTTGATTTACAAACCAGTCAGCTAACGCTAAAAAGTGCTTTAGCTCGGATTGGAGCTGAGCAGGCGCAATATTTGCCACAGGGAGGCGTTAACATTGGCGCGCAGCGCAGTGGATTAGGCGATACAAACACTCGCCAAGCAACGGCTAATGGCGCAGTTGATTGGCAGCTTGATGTATTTGGCCGTATTAGCGCACTGGTTGATGCCGCCAATGCATCGGCCATGAGCCAAGCCGAGCAACTCCGTTTACTGCAAATAGAAGTGGTATCGGGCGTGGTGAAAGGCTTTGTTAGCTATCAAGGCAATGTTGCAAAGCAGCGCATTATTGCGCTGCAAATTGACGCATTGCAGCAAAGCATTGCGGTACTGCAAGCCCGTGTTGATGAAGGGGTTGCCAGCGAGCTTGATTTAAACCGCACCATGGCACAACTGCGCCAACAACAAACGTTACTACCGGCGATTGAGTACGCGAAATACCGCGACTTATCAACGTTGGCTGTACTCACCGGGCGTTTAGCACAAAATGTGGCCATAACAGACGAGCAGCTTATTTTACAGCGCGACTTTAGCGTGTCATTAAGTGAGCCTAATCAAGCTATTGCCCTGCGCCCCGACATCAGCCGTGCGCTGTACAACTTTAGCCAAACAAATAGCTTAAGTGTGGCGGCCACCAAGGCGTTACTACCCGATATTAGCCTAAGTGGTTTTGCAGGTGTAGTTAGCTTAGGCAGTAATGGCTTTAGCGATACCCAGCAACAATGGCAAGTGGCGCCACAGTTACAATGGTCGATACTGAGTTACCCAGCATTGTTAGCACAGCGCGACGCACAACAGTTTTTATCTCAAGCGGCGTACAGTGATTATCAACAGGTGGTATTGCGAGCATTGAATGAAAGTGAACTTTCGCTGCAACATTTGGTCAATCAAGCACAGCAAAAACGCTTTGCCGAGCAGCGCTATAATTTTGCAAATAATGCATTTTTACAAGCGCAGGCAATGTACCAGGAAGGGCAAATACCGTATCTTGAGTTGTTAGATGCGCGTCAGGATGCTTTAATAGCCCAAGAAAATGCTGTTGATTTAACAATTTCATCGCTGCTTGCCAAAGTAAATACTTACCAGTCATTTAACGGCCGATGGAGTTATGCATTAAGTAATACTAACCAGTAGAGTATATTAATGTCTGATATTGATGTTTCAGAGCAATACACCATACCGCAAACCATGCGTGCGATTGTGTTGCCCGAGCCTAACCCGCAACTTAACTTAGTGGATGTAGAATTGCCGCTAGCGCAATGTGCAGATAGTGAGTTGTTGGTAAAAATTGAATATGTTGGCTTAAACCCGGTAGACGGGCAGTTCGCTAAATCGGGTTTTTGCAAATGGCATTACCCGCATATTTTAGGGCTTGATGCTGTTGGGGTGGTGGTTAAGGCCACCAAAGGCGTGTTTCCCAATGTAGGGGCGCGGGTTATGTGGCACGCAAATATTGGCCAACAAGGGGTATTAAGTGAATACGCCGTGGTGCCTAATTATGCGGTGTCGGTGGTGCCCGAAGGGCTTTGCCCAAGTGTGGCTGCCGCGTTACCGTGCGCAGGCATGGCGGCCCTTATTAGCCTAGACAAAACTGCTATTGCCGAAGGCGATACCGTGTTTATTGATGCCGGCGCGGGTGCGGTTGGCCAGTTTGCCATTCAATATGCCAAACAACGCGGTGCGACGGTGTTTACCACTGCAGCTAAACGCAATCACAAGTTGGTTAAGCAATTAGGCGCCGATGTGGTGTTTGACACTAAAGCGAATGATTTATGCGAAAAAATTCGTCGTGAATTAGGCCCGCAAGGGTTTGATGCGGTGATCGACACAGTCGGGGGCGAAGGCACCATACGCAATGTCGAGTTGATGCGTTTTTGTGGCCGCATAGCCTGTTTAAACCCATTACCGTGTTTTGAGCAGGAGTTAATGTACCGCCGTGCGCCCAATATTGGTGTGGTGTCACTCGGTGGAGCTTGGCTGGCTAATAGCTTATGTGCACAGCAACGCATGAGCTTTATGGGTAATTTATTACTGCAAGATGTATTAAATGAAACCATCACAGCCCCCGCGGTGACGCTGGTCGAATTCAATGCGCAAGCGGTAATGGCAGCGCTTGAAACACAATTAGCGGGTGGTTTTACCGGTAAACAGGTGGTAAAAGTTTGCCGGTGATCGACAGCGACAACAGTGAGTTAGCATTAAAAACGCAGCACCTTTGCTGCGTTTTTTTATGCCTGAGAATACTGCTAATTTTATCTGCTGCTTAAATTGGCGCTTTTTACCCGCTCTGGGGTAAAAATAGTTCACTTCGGCGTACAAGTGTAAGCTATTGAGTTTTAACAGTTTACGTTCACGTAAAGAAAATAAATTGAAAATACTGTTAATTATTTGCTTAGAGTAATTGATCTAATCGCATTTTTATGACGTAATGTAGTTATTATTATCTGGTCGGATGAGTTTAATCATGAGTTTACGTACAAAATTAAAAAAAGTATTACCAAGTATTTCAATTACAGAACAAGAAGCGCTAGACGCCGGCGATGTGTGGTTAGAAGGGTCTATTTATCAAGGTAAACCAGACTTTAGCGCATTACGCGCTGTACCCGCTGCAGCATTAAGCGTCGACGAAAAAGCTTTTATTGACGGCCCATTACAAGAATTACTGGGCATGATTGACGATTCAGAAATTCAAAATGGCATTCACTTACCGGATTACATTTTAGACTTTTTAAAGAAAGAGCGTTTTTTCTCGCTGATCATTCCTAAATCGTTTGGCGGTTTAGAATTCAGCCCATACGCTAACTCAACCATTGTGGCGACCATTGCCACCAAAAGCTCAGCGGTAGCTGTGACTGTAATGGTGCCTAACTCGTTAGGCCCAGGTGAGTTATTACTGCATTTTGGTACACAAGCACAACAAGCGCATTACTTACCACGGTTAGCCAACGGTACCGATATTCCGTGTTTTGCATTAACCAGCCAAGAAGCAGGCTCTGACGCGGGCGGTATTCCAGATATTGGCACAGTTACTAAAGGCATGTACAACGGCGAAGAAGTACTTGGTTTAGAAATTACCTGGGACAAACGTTATATTACGCTGGCACCGATTGCGACCGTACTGGGTTTAGCCTTTAAAGTGGTTGACCCTGATGGCTTACTTGGTGGCAAAGAAAATCTAGGTATTACCTGTGCCCTTATTCCTAAAGAGCACCCGGGTGTAGAGCTGGGGAATCGCCACGACCCAATGGGCATTCGCTTTTACAACGGCACAACTCGCGGTAACAAAGTATTTGTACCAATGGACTTTATTATTGGTGGCCAGAAAAACATTGGTCGCGGTTGGCAAATGCTGGTGAGCTGTTTAGGCGCAGGGCGTGGTATTTCATTACCGGCACTGGGTGTAAGTACCGCGCAGGTGGCTTTTAAAGGGGCTTCTGAATATGCCGCAGTACGTGAACAGTTTGGTTTAGCGATTGGTCAATTTGAAGGTATTCAAGAAAAGCTGGCGGATATTGCAGGTAAAACATACCTACAAGAAGCGATGCGTGTATTAACCACCGAAGGCTTAGGCATGGGCTTAAAGCCGTCCGTAGTGACTGCGATTGCTAAATACCATATGACTGAACTGGGCCGTGATGTACTTGACTCAGCAATGGATATTCAAGCGGGTAAAGCGATTCAAAATGGCCCACAAAATACCCTTGCCAGCGGCTATGTAGCACAGCCAATTGCAATTACGGTAGAAGGCGCGAACATTCTTACTCGTAACCTGATGATTTTTGGTCAAGGTGTAATGCGTTGTCATCCGTATTTACAATCTATGGTTGAATCAATTCATAGCGAAGACAAAAACGCAGATAAAGAATTTAACACTATTTTACGCAAAACAGTGGGTTACAGCGTTGCAAACAGCTTGCGTGCGTTCCGCTTAGGTGTACTCCCGTTTACCGCGGGTGCAAGCTCAACGTTACCCGAAGTACGTGAATACGAAAAAGCAGCCCATAAACTGTCGGCTAAATTAGCGGTGTATGCAGATTTCTCGTTACTTGTGCTTGGTGGAAAACTTAAACAAGCAGAAATGCTATCGGCGCGTTTAGGCGATGTAATGAGCTTCTTATATGCAGCTATGGCGTCTATTAAATACTACGAGCAAAAAGTATCAAGCAGTGAGCGTGAGCAAGCAGCACCGTATTTTCATTACGCGACCCGTTTTGCACTACAAAGTGCTGAAGAAGCGCTGCACAAGTTTTTAGATAACTTCCCTGCAACGGGCACCCGTAAGTTTATGCGTTTTATAACTATGAATTACTCTACAAAAATGCCAAAAATTAGCGATGACTTAATTCGCGAATTGGCTAAGCAAGCGCAGCTAGACACGGCATTTAAAGCGCAGATCACCCACTTAGTTAAGCCAATTAAAGGTGATGGTCACGACATTAACGAGCAAGCGTATAAAGCGAAAATGGCGTCACTGGGTGAGCTGGCTAAAGTTAAAAAAGCGCTGCGTGCTAAAACCATTAAAGCAGGCATTCGTTTTTCAATAACACTTGATAACGCACTGGCGGCTAATGTAATCACTGCGGCTGAACACGCCCAACTAATTGATTACAACACTAAACGTGAAAAAGCGATTCGTGTTGATGAGTTCGATTTTGATATGAACTTACTTGACGACAACGCACAACCGATTAATCCACTTAAAAGTGTGGTAAATCAATAACTAACATTCAACAATGTTGTCGGTATGGAGTTAAGTGTGTGATGAAGTACTGACTATAAATAAAAAGGGCCGCAAGGCCCTTTTTTATGTCCGTTAATAAGAGTTCAGCTCAGTTAAACAGCATTGTTTTTAACGGCATCTTTGCCGTTAGCTGGCTGCAACAAGCGATTATTCAAATTGCCATTTACATTTTTCATCTAATAGTGAAAACGAACAACAGCGAGTTTTTGTGGTTTGCACGACATCAGGTAGCCTACGTATAATATTTCGCAATAAATTAGTGAATGTGATAAAACTAGTTGAATCAATTTAGTAAGCCAGTGAGTGGTAGAAAAGCGACCTAGTGGATCGATGTTAACTGGTAGTGGGTCAAATGTAGGGAGTACCAATGAAAAACTGTTTATCCATGTTAACTCTATTATTATCAATTATGTCGACAGCCACTTTGGCAAATGTTGATAAATTTGATTACGACAATTTTGTAAAAAAATATCATAGCGCTATGACGATGACCCAAACACCGCATGCATCTAAAGAAGACTTAGAACGCTATTTGTCTTTTTTAACAGATGATATTGGTTACCAACATTTCCCAAACGCTGCTGATGACTCAAGAGAACCTGATGGAAAAGAGCTAATACGTAAAGGTATGTCCCGTTATTTAGGTGTCCATACACAATACAATGGTCAAATAGTTGAATACATTGTCGGTTATAACTCGGTAGCACTTAAACATAAGTTTGCTGCGAAAGGCTTGCGCGCAGATGGTTCAGAATTTAGCTATAGCAAAGTAGTATTAGATGTTTTAGAACTTGAGAATGGGAAAGTGTCTGTAATACGCAGGTATGGTCAATAGTTCATATGGCATGGACCTTAACGTTGACACTGTTTGGTTGCTAAGACTTGCTATGCATTGTATGCATCACAAAAGTCGCGCTAACAGCACATTACAGCTTAGACGTGCGTTAAAAGCTCGGAGGATACATGGAACTTAATCAGGTTACTTTACCAGTAAATAATATGGATGATGCTGTTAGCTTTTACTTAAAACTCGGCTTCACGCAAATTGTTGACACCCCTCACTACGCTAGGTTTGCGTGCCCAGAAGGTGATTCTAGCTTTTCTTTATCACTCGAAAGTGACAAATTTGAAAATAACTCGGTAATCTATTTTGAACATGAACACCTTGATGAGCTTTACCAACACTTATTGCAACAAGGAATTCAGTTTGTACAGCCACCCACAGAGCAAAGTTACCTATGGAAAGAGGCGATTCTAAAAGATCCTTCGGGAAACAAAATCAAGCTTTACTGGGCTGGCGAAAACCGCTTAAACCCGCCGTGGAAAGTGGAAATACGCGCATAATCAGTGCATAAACTTGCAAACTTAATGAAAATTTGGCAGTAAGCGCCTGCAGTCTAGGCGCTATTTAGGGTTATATAAGCCCGAAAACAAAAATGACAGGGGCTTAAATGCTAATTTATTAGAATAAGTAAGACATCGTTAAGTTACCTGATACCGCTACGTAGGTGCCTGAACTGAACATAAAATCTTCATATTCATCAGCTTGGCGCAGGGTAACTACAAAGTCTAACGCGGCCGGTCCCCAGTTGTAACCCAAACCGCCACCAAGTTGAAAACCAGACATGCTTTCACTTTCATTTAAAGCACTCCATTTATCAGAGAAAAAGCCCGCGCCGCCGTAGCCTCTAAAACCTTTTTTAGAAAATCCCACACCGCCGTATGCCATTATGTCAAAGCCATCACTTTCAATTTCTGAATACTCGTCATTTTCTAAAGAAAAGTAAGTACCTCTAATTTGAAAGTGATTATTAACCGCGTAACCTGCGGCAATATTAAAACCACTAAAGTCGAGATCTTCACTTGAGCTATTGTCATTTGTTAATGTAAATGCGTAAGCACCTGCGCCTACACTCCAATGCTTTTCACGGGCAGGCTCAGATCCGTTGGCTGTTACGTGAGAGCTTAATAACAACGTGGATAACAACAAAGTTCCTTGGAATATGTGTTTCATAAGTTTCCTATCTTGATAGTTTAATGTGTAGTTCAACCTGTACCTCTCAACCTCGTTAATAGCTATAACAATAGGTTTGGCAAGGCGTATTGAGTGTATTGCCTCAATAAATGAAAAGGTATATTTATAAAATCGGCGCGAGAATACCTTACAACAACGCCTATGTCTAATGTTAAGTTATTGTATATGAAGGATAATTTTATAAATAAAAATAATAGCCGGCGTTTATATTTACAACTGAGTGCGGTTTATAAGCATGTTGTGAAAAGCGCAACAACCTAGTGGCTGTAAATGCAGTAGATTAGCTGTTGGAATACGTTAGCTGATGCATTGTATCGGGAACTGCTATAACCGTTTTCATTAAAGCGATGCTTTGCGGTAAACTAGTTTAAAATTATTACATTAAGTAGGGTTATGGCTTTTTACCTTTCATTATTACCAGCGCATTTTAAACAGATAAAACCAGGCAAAACGCTAACATCTTTATGGAGTGGGTGTGGCAGTATTGTGGCGTGTGAGCTAAATGGCCAAGCCTGTGTAATAAAAGCGGTGGACATTCCAGCGGTACTAGAACATCCAAAAATAAAGCAAACGGCGTTTGCAGTTAACCGTAAACGTAAATCGTATCAGGTTGAATATCACTTTTATAAGTATTTCAGCCAGCAACTACCTAGTAGTGCCGCTGCGATAAGCTGCTTAGCCGCGATAAAAAATGCGCCGCAATATGTGCTGGCATTTAACGACTTTACCCAGCAGGGCTACGCACACGCTGAGCCGCAACATGCCGCTGCGGTGCTGAAATGGTTAGCGCATTTTCATGCGTTTAACTTACATCAGCCAGCCACAGGCTTATGGCCACAAGGTAATTATTGGCATTTAGCCACTCGACCCGATGAATTTAATAACCTAGCGCCGTCGGCTATAAAGCAGCAGGCCGCCAAGCTTGATGCCGCATTATGCAATAGTGCGTATAAAACAGTCATTCATGGTGATGCTAAACTAGCAAATTTTGCTATAAATACGCAGCAGCACGTGCTTGGTTACGACTTTCAATATGTTGGTGCAGGTGTGGGCGTAATTGATGTAATGTATTTTATGACCAGTTGTTTTAATGAGGCGCAGTTACAGCAGCATGCCGATAATTACTTAGCGCAGTATTTTACTGAACTGCAATATGCATTAAGTGTTTATCAGCCTCAGGTAGCTGCCAATGAGGTCATTAGCGATTGGCGTAATTTATGGACTATTGCCTGGGCTGATTTTTATCGCTTCTTGGCAGGGTGGAGTCCAACGCATACAAAAATAAATAGTTACATGCAGCTGCAGGTAAATAAAGCGTTGCACACTAACATTTAGTTAACGTGGGACTGGTGTAAAGTCGCGCAATCTCAGAAAAAATAATGTTTTTTGGCACGAACTATGAAAACTTGACTAAAATTACAGGTCAAACGGGGTTTTTTACTATAAAATACCGCAAATTTTTATCACTAGGTTTTTTTAATATGGCTATTCACGTTATTACCCACCCCCTTGTTCAACATAAGTTAGGCTTAATGCGTTCATACGGGATCAGCACGAAAAGTTTTCGTGAGTTGTGTTCAGAAGTGGGTACGTTGTTAACTTACGAAGCAACGCAAAACTTACCATTAGAAGACAACGAAATTACTAGCTGGGATGGTAGTAAATTAAATGTACAGCATATTAAAGGAAAAAAAATTACCGTAGTGCCAATCCTGCGTGCCGGTTTAGGTATGATGGATGGTGTGATGCAATTACTACCGGCCGCTAAAGTAAGTGTAGTGGGGCTTGAGCGTAACGAAGAAACCTTAGAGCCAGTGCCTTATTTTGAAAAGCTAGTAGGAAACATTCATGAGCGTTTAAGTTTAGTGATCGATCCGATGCTGGCAACGGGCGGCACTATGATTGCGACCATCGATATGCTTAAAAAAGCTGGCTGTAAAGAAATTAAAGTAATTGTATTAGTGGCGGCACCAGAAGGTGTTGAAAAAACCCTTGCAGCACACCCAGACGTAGAAATTTACACAGCCTCAGTAGATAGCCACTTAAACGATAAAGGCTATATTGTGCCTGGTTTAGGTGATGCGGGTGATAAAATTTTCGGCACGGTTTAGGTGAGTACAGTGCAAAAAAACACCATGTTCTCCATTAAAACCATGCTAACGGGTGCGCAAATGCTGTTTGTGGCATTTGGTGCACTGGTATTAGTGCCGATTTTAACGGGCCTTGATCCAAGCGTGGCGCTATTTACCGCCGGCCTTGGCACATTGATGTTTCAGTTGGTCACTAAAGGCCAAGTGCCAATATTTTTAGCCTCGTCATTTGCCTTTATTGCGCCCATTATTGCCTCAGTGCAAATGTGGGGCATACCGGCCACTATGGGTGGCTTAATGGCTGCAGGTTTTACTTATATGCTATTGAGCCTATTAGTAAAATTTAAGGGCACCGATACACTACATAAAATACTGCCTCCCATTGTCGTTGGCCCCGTTATTATGGTGATAGGGCTGGCTTTAGCACCCGTTGCCGTTAACATGGCAATGGGGAAAAGTGGCGATGGCAGCATTCAAATTGTGCCTTATGAAACTGCTATTTATATTTCTATGTTTTCGTTATTGGTCACGCTTATATTTGCAGTATGGGGAAAGGGCGTATTTAAGCTTATTCCTATTCTTGCTGGTGTGCTGGCAGGTTATGGCTTGTCGTTGGCGCTTGGTATAGTGCAATTTGACGCAGTGTCTAATGCGCAGTGGCTAGCCGTACCTAACTTTGTGTTACCTGAGTTTAAGTGGCAGGCTATTTTATTCATGGTGCCGGTGGCGATAGCCCCTGCTGTGGAACATATTGGCGACATGATGGCTATTAGCCAAGTAACCAATAAAGATTACTTGAAAAAGCCCGGACTACACCGCACGTTGTTTGGTGATGGGTTAGCGACGTCGGCGGCTTCGTTATTTGGTGGCCCGCCAAATACTACCTACTCAGAAGTGACAGGCGCGGTCATGCTGACCAAAAACTTCAATCCAAAAGTGATGATTTGGACAGCGATTATTGCTATTGCCTTAGCGTTTATTGCTAAAATGGGTGCCAGCTTACAAACCATTCCGGTGCCGGTGATGGGGGGCATTATGATTTTATTGTTTGGCTCTATCGCAGTAATTGGTTTAAATACCTTAGTTAAATCGGGCGACGATTTAAGTGAGCCGCGCAATTTAAGCATTGTGGCGCTTATTTTAATTTGTGGTATTGGTGGTATGCACATTGGCAGCAGCCAGTTTAGCCTTGAGGGCGTAAGCTTATGTGCTATTTTAGGGATTGTACTTAATTTAGTACTGCCTAAAGCAGAGCAAAAAGCTAGCAGTTAAGTTATATTAATCTATATGAAAAAAGCGCATTTTTATAATGCGCTTTTTTTTTCAGCAAAAATAATTATAACGAGTAACATCATGGATATGAATGCGTTTTTAGCAAAACATCAACTGCCGCTAAGTTACCAGCAACAGTGCGAGCAGTTTTTTATTCCGCTAGCGCAACAAATTAATCAGGCTAAACAGGCTAATAGCCCATTATTTGTTGCCATTAATGGCTGCCAAGGCTCAGGAAAAACCACCTTGGCCGACTTTTTAGTGGCTTGGTTTACACAACATAGTGCGTTTAACTGTATTGCGCTCTCTATTGATGACTTTTACCTAAGTAAGCAACGCCGTGAGCAATTGGCAAAAACGGTTCACCCACTACTTGTTACTCGTGGTGTGCCGGGTACCCACGATGTGCCCCTTATGCGTAGCACCCTAGCGCAGTTACTGGCAGGAAACAGCAAGGTGCCGTTACCGTATTTTCATAAGCATTTAGATGACTGCGCACTGCCAGCGCAGTGGCCGACTAACGAGGCACCGGTAGATATTGTTATTTTAGAAGGCTGGTGTGTTGGCAGTAAGCCACAATCGCCAGCCGCATTAGCGGCGCCACTTAATGCGCTTGAAGAACAAGACGATCCTCAAGGTGTGTGGCGACACTATGTGAACCAGTGTTTAAAAACAGAGTATTTAGATCTTTTTGCACAATTTAACTATTTTGTGATGCTAAAAGCGCCCAGTTTTAGCAGTGTATTTAATTGGCGCAAACAGCAAGAGCAAAAGTTAGTTGCCCGCAATGGCATACACGCAGGCACGATGGATGATCCGCAATTACAGCGATTTATTGCGCATTTTGAGCGTATTACCCGCAACAACTTAATCGCGTTACCCCAGCAAGCCAATGCATTACTTGAACTCACAGAGCAAAGAGCAATTAGTAAATTAAGCTTTAAATAAACTCATAAATAGATTGAAGCCATTGGCTATCGCTGTAAAGGGGCTTTACACCATGCAAACCCGTGCAGCTTGGTAACAGCAGCCACTTTTATGGCGTTACTTAGTAGGCCATAATTGTTATAATTACGCTGTTATTTATTCGATAGGTTCATCATGAAGTACTTTTATTTTATTACTATGTTATTTGTATCTACGGCGGCGCTTGCCACTTCTCCCGTAGATCTTGAAATTAATATGAAAAATACCGGGCTTGCCTATAAAAATGCAGTGCAAGCCACCAATATCGACGCGTTTAACGTGGCGATTAATGAGTTCATCGCATTAGTGGAAAAAAGTAAAACCGCCAAGTTTCATAAACAGCCGGAGCAATCACTGCAAGGGCTGGATAAAGTGTTAGAGCAAGCGCAGTTGGCAAAACAAGTTGCCAACCAGCAAGGACTCGCTGCGGCAAAGCCTGCACTAAAGAATATCGATAATCTACGAAAAAAATATCATAAATTACATGAGCCTCCAGGCTTTTTTGAATTATTATTTGGAAAATGAGGAATAGTTGATGGAAATTTCAGTTGCAATGTTAGATGGCCAAAAGCTGAGTGCTAAATTTGGCGAACATGAAGTGATCAGCGATCAAAGTTTAGCGGCGGGGGGAAATGCAGAATACCCAGAACCGTTTGATTATTTTTTAGTGAGCATGGTGTTGTGTGCAGGGTTTTATGCAAGAAAGTTTTGTCAGCAGCGTGATATCTCTACCGAAGGGATGACCCTGACACAAAATAACGAAAATGTAGACGAAAACGGTAAGAAGTTATTTGCAATTGAAATTGGCCTGCCAGCAGGGTTCCCAGACAAATATAAAAAAGCGCTGGTTGCAGCAGTAAATACCTGTACGGTGAAAAAGGTTATTCAGGCTGTGCCTGAGTTCTCTGTAGTCGTTAAGTAATGAGTTCAATAACTGTTGCAGTTATTTAATGGCTCAGGCCACTCTGTGTTTAGCATAAACACAGAGTGGCGAATTTACCACGCTACGGTTATCCACTATTTGTTAGTTATTCACTGAACGGCCAATAAATACAGGGCCATTTAACGTCATACTCTCCACTGCGGCCTTCCTTTAAGTAGCCTTACGCTTTTAACTAAGCACACTACTTTGATAGCCGTGCTTTAATCACTCACTAAATAAACTCTATTTATACTTATATGTGCCGTGCTGTTATTTTTGGCTGTGAATTGCAGCATAAAAAATAATTTTTACTGTGTAAATGCCATAACTGTTGGCTATTTGAGCAAATAAATCAAAAATTGAGCGGTTAAATCAAAAGTGCTGGCTATTGGCGTTTAGCCTGTTATAACTATAATTACATTCGTTAAAAATAGTATAGACAGTAGATCACAGAGGTAACATATGAGCGACTCCGAAAAACAACAACAAATCGACCAAGGCGTAATGGATACGCTAAGAGAGCGCGACCATAGTGTATTAGCACAACAAGTAAACCCTTTAACGTGCACCCACAACGATATTATAGAGTTACTTGCCCACTATATGGCATTGAGTGAGCAAGACAACGATGATCTATTTGATGACTGGTTTGACAATTTATCTAAAGCGCAGCATACGGTATTAAAAGTGTTCGAAGTGTACCGCGGCCAGTATGAGCACCAAAATTAACCGGGTATTACAGTTTTATCTTCAGCCTATTCGTGTGAGCAGTGAATAAATGTACACACTAGAAAGTTAAAGTGTACTTAGCGAGTGCATTTAGCCAATGAAACTACAGTTGAGTAAACTTTGCTGTTGCAAAGTGCAACTCAACTGACACTGTTACTGCCTAGTTTAGAGTTTTATTCACCCCAAAACTTCCAC
>NZ_JBFJHD010000038.1:0-21682 GCF_041613455.1 Pseudoalteromonas sp.
ACCCAAACCAAATTGAAGTGATCACCGCTGAGCAAATGATGGATGCCTATTCAAGTGTTGGCATGCCCATCGGTTATAGCCACTGGTCCTATGGTAAAAAGTTTATTCAAACTGAGCAAAATTACAAGCGTGGCCAAATGGGCTTAGCCTACGAAATTGTGATTAACTCAGACCCCTGTATTGCCTATTTAATGGAAGAAAACACCTTGCCAATGCAAGCCTTAGTAATGGCGCATGCGTGTTATGGCCACAACTCGTTTTTTAAAGGCAACTACTTATTTAAAGCCTGGACGGATGCCGGCTCTATCATAGATTATTTATTATTTGCTAAAAACTATATCAGTAGCTGCGAGGAGCAATACGGTATTAGCGAGGTAGAAAGCTTACTCGACTCTTGCCATGCGTTAATGAATTATGGCGTCGATCGCTACAAACGGCCGCAACGTATTTCGTTGTTTGAGGAGCAAAAGCGCCAACAAGAACGTAAAGAGTATCTGCAGTCACAGGTTAATGAGCTATGGCGTACCATACCCGCGCAACAACTCGAAGCTAAAAAGCCTGAGCATCGCTTTCCATCACAGCCACAAGAAAATATTTTATATTTTATTGAAAAAAACGCCCCACTACTGGAGTCATGGCAACGAGAAATTATTCGTATTGTGCGAAAAATATCGCAATATTTTTACCCACAAAAGCAAACTCAAGTGATGAATGAAGGTTGGGCGACGTTTTGGCACTACACTATTTTGAACCACTTATATGATGAGGGCAAACTGACCGACTCGTTTATGATGGAGTTTTTACAAAGCCACACCAATGTGGTGTATCAACCCCCTTACAATAGCCAATATTATTCGGGTATTAACCCCTACGCATTGGGGTTTAATATGATGGTCGACCTTCGCCGTATTTGTGAGCAGCCCAGCGAAGAAGATAAGCGCTGGTTTCCTGAATATGCGGGCAGTAACTGGCTCGATACCTTGCACTTTGCCATGGAAAACTTTAAAGACGAGAGTTTTATCAGTCAGTTTTTATCACCGAAACTGATCCGCGACTTTAAACTGTTTACTATTGTGGATCATCAAGATAATCCGCATTTAGAGATTGGCGCAATTCATGACGAAAGTGGCTACCAAGCAGTTAGAGAGGCACTCTCGGCGCAGTATAATTTAAGCAATCATGAGCCGAATATTCAGGTGTACAATGTGGATGTGCGAGGCGACCGCTCGTTAACACTGCGCTATGTGCCGCACAATAATATTCCTTTAGCAGGCTCCCATGATGAAGTGCTCAAGCACTTGTATCGTTTATGGGGATTTAAGGTGAAACTTGAGCAAGAAGCCAGTTCCGGTGAAGTAACCACGCTGAGCCAATGCCCGATTGATGACTCTCGTCATACTACAGAATAACGCCATTAAATGTGATAGTTAGCTATCACGTTTAATTTCATCATAAACAGTCACTGTATTACGCCCATTGTGTTTTGAGTGATATAAGGCTTTATCGGCAGCCTCAATCCAGCGTTCATGACATTTATACTCATCTGCAAATGCGGCGATGCCAATACTCACCGTCAAATTAACCAGTTGGGATTTATACTGCACTGGGTTCGCCTCAATCACTTCACGTAAACGCTGCGCAATGGTGAGCGCTCCCGCTTGATCAGTATCAAGTAACGTAATAGCAAACTCTTCGCCACCATAGCGCCCTGCAATATCGGTTTCGCGCAGTGTCTGTTTGACTAATTTAGCAATGTGCCGCAGTGCCTCATCACCACAACTGTGGCCATGAACATCATTAACACTTTTAAAGTGATCGATGTCACACATTAAAAGTGTGCTGCGGCCGCCACTGCGCTTAATACGTAAAAACTCTTGGCGTAATGTACTTTCCCAATGCCCGCGATTAGCGAGCTGCGTTAAGCTGTCTGTTTGGCTCACTTGCTCAAGCTTGGCATTTAATTGCTCCAGCTCTTTTTTATTGACAGCTACGTCGGTTACATCGTAAATAATAATGCATATATGCGCCACTTCGCCGAGGGTATTCGTTAGGGGAATAAAGGTCGCATTTTGATACATATAATCGGCTTTACCGGTAATGGGGCGGTAGTTTTTAAAGCGAAAAATATACGGTTGCTGCTCCCAAATCGTAAAGGAACGGTTTTTTAGCACAAACACCGACTCGGATTTACTTCTAAACCACTTTTCATCGATGGCAGGAAATAAGTCGAACAAGTCTTTATCTTTAACGGCGCTTGGCAGTAACCCTGAGTGGTTTTCCATAAAACCATTCCATACACAGACTTTATACTCTCTGTCGAGCACCACTAAGCCTACATCGACGGTATTAAACATCTCCATTAACCAATGGATTTCATGTATATTTAAATCTGCTGACATAATCGTTAATCTTCTAAAAGGTAGGCAACTTTATACTTTAAAGTTTTCAATGAGTCTTCTGTAAATAACAGCATAAGATCGCAATTTATATCATGTTTTTCAATGCCATAACTAATTTCAATGGCTAAGGTGCGTTGCCAGCGAGGTTTATTTGACTTCACCAGCTCAGCCACATTACGGTGCTGGCCTAACACTATGGGGTGCCCTTGGCTAAAGGTCATATCGAGTTGCTTAGACAGGCCGGTTAAAATGGCACCGATCAAAATATTGCTAATATCCATTAACAACTCTAACTCTACTTTTTCGTTTAGTTCGCCTTCGTAATTCATTAACGAAGCGATTTCTTTAAAGCTTGAATCATTTAATAACAGCAAAGCTTCACCCGACACCCCCCCGCCGATAAAACCTTGGCAAATACCCGAGGTCGACGCATTATTATCAATCGAGCGCAGGGCCATATCGAGCTCATTCACTTCTAAAATATTAACGTTGGGGATCGGCAGTTTTACAAATACATTCAGTAAGCGTGCCAGTAAGTCCCCTGCTTGGCCCATGGCCACATTAGTGAGCTCTTGGTAGATGTCGCGTACTTCGGGGTCAACCTGCTCACCAAGAGAATGAGCAAGGCGTTCACGCATGGCTTTATCTTTAATGCCATGGTGCTCAATAATTTTCGCTAGTTTTTCTGCGGAGCAAGGCTTTTGGATAAAATCGATAGCGCCGAGCTCAAGTACACGTTGATGTGCGCTGGGCTGTATGTCACCCGACACCACAACTGTCAGCACCGTCAAGCCGAGCTCTTTGATTGCCGTAAGTACTTCGTAGCCATCCATTTCGGGCATGTTTAAATCAAGAAAGAGAATTTCCGGCTGAATGGTTTTTATTTGTTCAATGCAATGTACACCATCATGGGCAAATTCAATTTTAATATCCCAATCTTCAGGTAATGAGCGAGCCAACTGGCGCCTAGCAAGTTTTGAATCATCACATATAAGTACAGCTGTGGACATTGTCTCTCTCTTTTTCTAACCCTGAAAAATATCAAACTACAACTAATGATACTGTTTGACCTGACTTTGTATACAATTTTTTTACATCTCTATGTTATATCAAAGTACTGTGGCTTGACAATTTTTGCTTAACAATAAAAAACGCGCATTATTCTTTCACCCTACAACACAGTATATTACACTGCTTATATTGCATTAATTTATAAGAGAATACTCTATGTTTCGTTCGTTAGTTTTTGTTTTAAGTGCATTTAGCTCGCTGGCTGTGATGGCTGAGCATGCACCAAACACCCTTGATGCTGGTAAAGTAACTGCACAAGGCAAGCCGGTTACCCTGCTCGGCAATGGCGTGTCAGTAGGTGAGCAGGCTCCCAACTTTAAAGTGGTCGATGGCGACTTCACTCCGGTAACACTTGATGATTATAAAGGCCAAGCGGTGTTAATTAGCGTAGTCCCAAGCCTAGACACGGGTATTTGTAGCCTGCAAACTAAGCACTTTAACGAAAAAGTTGCCCAACAATTTCCGCATGTTGCGATGTTAACAATTAGCAGTGATTTACCGTTTGCTCAAAAACGCTTTTGTAAAGCAGAAAACATCGACAAAGTAATTACGCTATCGGATGCGGTATGGCGTGACTTTGGCCAGCAATATGGGCTGATCATTAAGGATATGGGGCTATTAACTCGCACCGTGTTTATTTTAGATAAAAGCCACAATGTGGTTTATAAACAACTGGTGGCTAACCTCTCTAGTGAGCCAAATTACGTCAGCGTGATCAACAAACTCAGTACGCTTTAAACACGGCGAATTTGTCACAGCTACATAACGTGCTTTTGGCTTGATTATCGACACTGGTTTTTGTCTCAAAATTGCACATTTAACTATAGCCATTGCCATTAGCGGCCATGGTTAACAATAAAAAAGCCGCGACTCGAGGAGTCGCGGCTTTTTTAACAATAGCTTGTTGCTTAACCTAATAACGTAGCAAGTTGCTCACTAATAGCATCAACCGCTTTAGTACCGTCTAGCTTATGATACTGAGTATTGCCCGCTGCCGCTTCCGCTTGGTAGTAATCGACTAGCGGCATAGTTTGCTCGTGGTAAATGCCTAAACGTTTACGCACTGTTTCTTCAGTGTCATCGGCACGAATGATCAAGTCTTCACCAGTAACATCGTCTTTGCCTTCCACTTTAGGCGGGTTGTATACAACATGGTATACACGACCAGAGCCTGGGTGCACACGACGTCCGCCCATGCGTTCAACAATCACTTCATCTGCCACATCAAATTCAATAACGTGATCAACTACCACACCATTTTCTTTCATTGCATCTGCTTGTGGAATGGTGCGCGGGAAGCCATCTAATAAAAAGCCATTTTCACAATCAGCTTTAGTTATACGCTCTTTCACTAAACCAATAATGATATCGTCAGAAATTAACTGACCAGCATCCATTACTTTCTTTGCTTCAAGGCCAAGTGGAGTGCCCTCTTTAATTGCTGCACGCAGCATGTCGCCCGTAGAAATTTGTGGAATACCGTATCTGTCCATTAAGAACTGGGCTTGAGTGCCTTTACCTGCACCCGGTGCGCCCAAAAGAATAATGCGCATATCATTGTCCCTTAGTAATAGTTTGTTTTTTGAAGCCTGAATTCTTCCACAAGCGCCGCCGATACTCAAGTAACTTATACTAATTGATGAGTGGTTAATGTTATTCCAGCGCATAAAAAAGGGAACCTAAGTTCCCTTTTTATCAAATTACGCCATTTTTAAACTTACTTGCTTAATTCAAGCATTAGTTTGTTTAAGCGAGTAACAAAACCCGTTGGATCTTTTAGTGTGCCGCGCTCAGCAAGCAGGGCTTGATCGAGTAATACATGCGACCACTGAGCAAACTTGTCTTCATCTTGCTCGTCATTTAGGTGTTTCACCAGTTGGTGCTCTGGGTTTAACTCAAACACCGGCTTGGCTTCAGGTACAGCTTGGCCTACTGACTCCATCAGCTTTTGCATTTGCGAGCTCATGTCATTTTCGTCGGTAACAACACAGGCTGGAGAATCTGTTAAGCGGTGCGTAAAGCGTACTTCTTTTACATCGTCGCCAAGCGCTGTTTTAATACGCTCGATTAAGCCAGCCACTTCTTTTTCAGACTCTTCTTGGGCTTTTTTCGTTTCTTCGTCGTCAAGCTTACCTAAGTCTAAGTCACCACGCGTAATTGATTGGAACTGCTGGTCGTTAAACTCTGTTAAGTGGCTCATCATCCACTCATCAACACGGTCGCTTAGCAGTAATACTTCAATGCCTTTCTTGCGGAAAATCTCTAAATGCGGTGAGTTTTTCGCAGCAGTAAACGAGTCAGCTACAACGTAGTAAATCTTGTCTTGGCCTTCGTTCATACGTTCAATGTATTGCTCCAGCGACACATCTTGCGTTTCGGCATCGGTATGCGTAGAAGAAAAACGTAATAATTTAGCAATCGCTTCTTTATTCGCCATATCTTCTGCTGGACCTTCTTTGATCACTTGACCAAACTCATTCCAAAATACTTGATAATCGTCGGCTTTGTTTTTTGCCATGCGCTCAAGCATTTTTAACACGCGTGACGTACAGCCTTTACGAATAGCTTGGGTTACTTTGTTGTCTTGTAGAATTTCACGCGAAACGTTTAACGGTAAATCGTTTGAATCGAGTAAGCCTTTTACAAAACGTAAGTAGCTAGGCATAAACTGCTCAGCGTCGTCCATAATAAACACGCGTTGTACGTACAGTTTTAAACCACTTTGGCGTTCACGGTTCCATAAATCAAATGGCGCTTTTTTCGGAATGTACAATAAGCTCGTGTACTCTGTTTTACCTTCAACCTTATTATGCGCCCAGCTTAGTGGGTCTTCCCAGTCGTGGCTAACATGTTTATAAAACTCTTTGTATTCATCTTCAGATACTTCTGATTTGTCGCGAGTCCACAGTGCGGTTGCGCGGTTAATGCTTTCCCACTCACCCGGCACGGCTGGAATTTTCTCGCCGTCTTCACCTTCAGATTCAGGTACTTCTGCTTTGTACATTTGTACCGGAGTAGAAATATGATCTGAGTATTTAGTTACTATGCTGCGTAAACGCCACTCATCAGCGTATTCTTTTTCTTCTTCACGAAGATGTAAGATGATGTCAGTACCACGACCTTCTTTTTCAATTTCTTGCAGCGTGTACTCGCCTTCACCTTTTGATTGCCATTCAACAGCAGTGCTTTCACCCGCTTTGCGCGTACGCACGGTGACTTCATCGGCAACAATAAATGCTGAGTAAAAACCAACACCAAATTGACCAATTAACTGTGAATCTTTGCTTTGATCACCGGTTAAGTTTTTGAAAAATTCTGCAGTACCCGACTTGGCAATTGTACCTAATGAGCTGATCACTTCATCACGCGTCATACCAATGCCATTATCAGAAATAGTGATGGTATTGGCTTCTTTATCTGCGCTAATACGCACACGTAAATCGGCATCACCTTGGTACAGGTCGCCATTTGAAAGCGCTAAAAAGCGTAATTTGTCTGCTGCATCTGAGGCGTTAGATACCAGCTCACGTAAAAATATCTCTTTGTTTGAATACAAAGAATGAATCATTAAGTTTAATAATTGTTTTACTTCTGTTTGAAAGCCTAATGTTTCTTTTTGTGCTGCAGTCATTTATCTATCTCCAATTTGCAATGTGTCTGCGTTATGCAGTTAATATGGGGGGAGCTGCAAGAACTTCAAGGGAAAAAGTTAAAAAAACTTAACGGAGAAAGCCCGTCTCAGGCTTAAAACTCGACGGCACTGTGTATGGTAAGCTGCTTGCCGCTGCTTGGATGCTGAAAACTCAGTTCACTGGCATGTAAACAGAGGCGCTCAGCTTGCCCTGTACTATCGGCATTGTGATAAAGATCACAGCCTAAAATGGGATGGTTGATGGCTAAGCTATGAATGCGTAATTGGTGAGTGCGCCCTGTCAGCGGTGTAAATTGCACTAATGTACGCTCAGGCTCTGACAAGCGCTGCAGTACTTTATAGTCACTTAGCGCCGTTTTACCGGTCGTTGCACACAGTTTTACCCGCGGAAAAAGTTGTTTATCTTTGGCTATGGGAGCGCTGATCTGCCCTTCGTCCTGCGCTAGCCACCCTGATAACATGGCCATATAGCGTTTTTTAATGGTACGCGCTTGAAACTGCTGGTTAAGGTGTTTCGAGGCTGGCGCATTTAATCCCACCAGCATCAGCCCTGAGGTACCAAAGTCTAGCCTATGTGGCAGTTTAGCTGTTGTAAATGCGGGCGTGATACCTGGCTGACCATGCACTAAACGGTAATGCACCGAGTCCCAATTCAAGGGATTCTTGCCCGACAAGCTAAGTAAACCACTGGGTTTATTGAGCAGTAAAATATCGTCATCTTGATATACAATCTGCACCTGTTGCTGACACACAGGGACAACAAAGTTATCGATAAGCGAAGGAATACTATTACGCTGTTCAGGCATTGCTATCCTAATAATAAATTAAGGGACTTAGCCCTGAATGTGTGCTAATTCACGCTTTCAAGCGACTCGCAGCACGCCATTCTACAGCTTATAAACGCTAAGATTAACATTAAGCAAAAGAATCCCCTAGGGGTTTTCACCTAGTAAAAGCGAGTGAAATCCCCGATATTATCTACCAATAAAGCATTACACACTGAGCACTCCTAACAGAGCCATAAGGTGTAAAATGATAAAACTAATAAAAAACCATAGCTTATTAAGTGCAGCCATCGCTGTTGCGCTAGTTTCAACCACGGCAAACGCCAGCAGCTGGATGTGGGATAAAAATGCCGATGGTATTGATGATCGTATTGCCGCCGTCAATAGTTTAGGAATAAACCATGCCTTTGAAAACAACGATGTAACTAATGGCCGTTTGCGTTTTGCGGTCTTTAATAATGATACCCTCAAATATGGCGTATATGTTGGCTTTGACACAATCCCGGGTGACGCACAGCTCGAGCAGCTACGCCAAGCTGGGGTTAATATGCAAGATGTTAAAGCCTATAAAACCATCCCCTACGTTAGAATGACCGTTAATTATCAAGAAATACAAACGATAGCGCAGCTATCTGGAGTAACTCGGGTTGAGTCTATTCCGATGATGTATGCTAAAAACAATAATGCCAATAAAACCTCAGGCATCATCAATAGCGATAATAAACGTTTCCCTACTGTGCACGCACACCTCGGTATTACTGGCCGTGATGTGGTCGTTGCCATTCTCGATACCGGGGTCAATGATGCGCACGATATTCTTACTGGTTACCCAGGGCATGAGTCATTTGTTGGTAAGTTTATCGCCGGAGGTGACTTTTATGCAGGGCAAGTGTTACTCAATACACCAAATAGCATGAGCAGCAACCCGGTTGATCGCGGTGAAATGCTCTCTTCTAACCATGGCACTCATGTGGCAGGGACCACCTTAGGCGGCGTGGGAATGCATATGGGCGCCGCACCCGATGCGCAACTAGTGGATGTGAAGGTACTTTCTGATGCCGGTCTTGGGTTTGGCTCGGCGGATGGCGTTGAGTGGGCGATTATTAATAAAGCTAATTATAACATTAAAGTATTAAACCTTAGTTTAGGAGGCGTCGATAACTCCGATGGCACAGATGCAGGCTCACAAGCGATCAATGCCGCCTATGATGCGGGCATTATATCGTTAATAGCCGCAGGTAATGATGGTAATACTCACTATATTTCATCCCCTGCTGCCGCCGACAAAGCAATCACTGTGGGTGCCATTGATGATAGCAACACAGTGCAGCGCAGCGACGACCGCATAGCAAGTTTTTCCAATGAAGGCCCGCGCCTTGATGATGGCGACGCAGACGCTTTAGATGAAATGAAACCCGAAGTTAGTGCTCCAGGTGTGGCTATTGTCTCGGCCAATGGCTCATTATTTAGTGATGGGCGCCAATATAAATCACTCAGTGGTACTTCTATGGCCACTCCTCACATTGCCGGCGTGGTGGCTTTAATGCTGGAAGCGAACCCACATTTAACCCCCGCGCAAATTGATGCCACCTTGCGTCATACCGCAGAGCACCGCTATGACTGGGGTAAAGTCGCCGTCAGTGAACGTCCTTATAGCCATATTGATGCTAATTATCATCCTTCTGGGGGCTGGGGCCAAGTCGATGCGTATGCCGCAGTAAAAGAGGCACTCTATTTGGCGGGTGAGCCAAGTTCACAAACGCAAGTAGTGCGTATCAGCGCCACACCAAATGCAGCAGCGACTCAGATTAGCGTAAAATGGGTGAGTCAACGCGAAACACAGTTAATTGGCTACGATGTGTACCGCGCCGACGATGTTAACGGTCAACCTGGCCTGTTTACTAAAGTGAACGACGCGCTAATTTCAGCGAAAGGGTCTGCCGACATAGCTAAAGTGAATAACCGCCACCATTATGCAATTACGGACAGCAGGGTAAGTAACGGCAAGCGCTATTGGTACCGTATAGTGCATTACTCAAGTGATAGCGCTATCGGTGCGGTGAATGAGCCTGCGTACGCGATCAATTTAATGTAAGTGCGTTAAGAAAGCTTATTAATGCAAACAGCCCACATAACGAATGTTATGTGGGCTGTTTTACTGATTCAAATAGTGCGTTTTATGACTCTTGGCTTACCACTCGTCTGCCGCTAAAGGCATGCATTAACGTCATGCCATCCACTAAATCAAGCTCGCCACCAACAGGAATACCGTGGGCAATGCGCGATGCGCCTACGTTATATTTATGGCATAACTGTGCAATATAGTGCGCGGTGGTTTCGCCTTCTACCGTAGGGTTAGTCGCTAAAATAACCTCATTGATACCGCCATCAGCAAGCTTTGATTCTAAAACATCTAAGCCTATTTCTTTCGGGCCAATGCCATCAATGGGCGATAAATGACCCATTAATACAAAGTACAAGCCCAAATACTGGCCAGTTTGTTCAATAGCCAACACATCACTGGGCGATTCAACCACACACAAAATACCACTGTCTTGGCGCTTAGTGCTTAAACAGATATCACACTGTGGTTGCTCGCAAAAAGTACGACACGACTGGCAATGCCCTACCGCAGTCATGGCTTTGGTTAAGGCGTTACCTAATTGTGTACCACCTTTACGGTCGCGCTCTAGTAAATGAAATGCAATACGCTGCGCCGACTTAGGGCCAATCCCCGGCTGGCAACGCAGTGCTTCAATAAGCTGAGTTAAACTATCTGAAAGTTGCATATTTGCTTAGAAAGGCATTTTCATGCCTGGTGGTAATTGCATACCGCCAGTCACTTTGCTCATACGTTCTTGTGTTTCTTCAGCAACACGACGTACCGCATCGTTACATGCTGCAGCCAGTAAGTCTTCAATCATGTCTTTGTCGTCTTCCATTAAGCTTTCATCAAGCTGAACACGACGTACATTGTGGTTACCCAGCATAGTAACTTTAACTAAGCCTGCACCCGCTTCACCCACAACTTCCATGGTCGCGATTTCGTCTTGGGCTTTTTGCATGCGCTCTTGCATTTGCTGCGCTTGCTTCATCATGTTACCCATTCCACCTTTAAACATAATTTTCTCTCTTTCTTTTTTAATACATTAATTGGCAATGCACCCAAGCTAATTTATAAGCCGCCTATTGCCCTAGCTTGGATAATAAATAAGGGCGCTTGTAACGAATTACAATGCCTGAATACTGTTTTCGTCTATTTCTGCACTAAATAATTGTTGAAACTGCACTATATTTTCATCTGTGGTGATCACATCAATTGCTTGTTGATGACGCCCCGCGTCTATTTTTTGTTGTATTAAGTAGGGGGAATCAATCACCCCTTGCGCAAAATTAATACTCAAAGCAACGTTGTGACCATAGATACTCGATAACGCAGCGTCTAGTTTTTGTCGCAATACCGGGGTATCTAAATGTTTTTGCGACTCATCCACATCAATATGTAAATTGTTGCCTTGTTTGCTAAAAATTGAATGCAGGGCAAACTGGCGCATGCGCCCACCTAAGCCCATACGTTTAATTAAATACGCCCATTCATCTTGTTGGTGCGCAAAGCGAATTTCGCTGATCGGGCTTTGAAAGTCATCTGGCACCGGTATACTCGGCTCATCAGCGATTACTGCGGGCGCTTTTTGCGGGTTGATCTGCTCTAGTAACTCGGGCGCCAGATTTTCAGTAATGGTTTGATGCTTGGCTTTAAAGTCTACTGCTGGTGACGCAGCTACTGGCGTCTCTGGCGCGGCATTAGTCTGGCTCCCTATTGATGGGAGCACCGGCTTTTTTTCACCTTCATCCTGTGTACTGGTTGACCACGGCGGCGGGTTAGTTGTCGCTGTTGTCTGGCTTGCTGGTGCTGCCGGCGCAGGTTTGTTATTCACCACTTTGCTTTGTGGCTGCTTTGCGTCACTAGCCGGTGCTGGCGCAGCCTTTGCACCGGATAACTTACCAGCACCGGAGATGTTTCTATCACGTAAAATACGGGCAATCGCCGATTGCGCGCGAGATTCTTGCGCGCCAATTGAGTCGTCATGTTGCGAAGGCGCTGGCGTTTGAGCAGCAGCCGTAAACCCTTGCTCAGTGGCAGTTTGCATTACATCATCAAACTGCGCTGCCAGTGATTGCTCAACATCACTGTGCTGCATATACGCTTGGTCTTCACTTTCGCGTTGTGCTTGCTCGTCCGTCACAGCGATAAGCTGTTGCTCACTGTGACTCGGGGGTTGCTCATCCGCTATTGGCTGAACGGAAGGCTGCGCTGTCGCTGGGTTATTGTCTGCTGCAAGGCCGCTAACCGCAGCGGGATGTGACTGTGCGGTTGTAGCGGGTTTGATTGCCGCCTCAGTTGATGGCTGTGGTGTATCAGCTTGTAACGGGCTGTCGCTGGCAACCGGCGATGCTGCCGCTTTATTTTTATTTAACAGTGAGCGTAGTGCATCGGCTCGCCCGCTCGAACTTTGCGCACTGGCGCTATTTTGCACCGCTGTTGTGGGCGCGTTTTGGCTGTCTGCGGGTTGAAACGCGAGTAATCGCAACAGGATCATTTCAAACCCTAAACGCTGATCAGGCGCCCATTGTAAATCTTTCTTCCCATTTAACAGTAACTGATAATACACCTGAATTTGCTGTGCGCTGGTATGCTGCGCAACGTAGCTGATGTAGTCGGCGTTAGTTTCATCAAGTACAGCCGCATCGGGCACTAGTTGTGTTAATTGGGTTAAATGCGTTAAAGCAATTAGATCATCAAGCAAGGCAATATAATTAGGGCTTTTACTCGCTATATCGTTGACTTCATTCATCAACGCCTTGCCATCTTGGGCAAGTAATGCTGCCAGTAAACTTTGACTATAATGCGTATCCATTAGCCCAAGCATAGCTTGTACCGCTTGGTTATTAATATCACCGTTGGTTTGTGCAATTGCTTGATCGGTTAAACTGAGCGCGTCTCGCATACTGCCATCGGCCGCTTTGGCAATAATGCCAAGCGATTCATTATCAAAGCTGAGCTGTTCTTGGCTTAATACATGTTCCAGCTGCGTTTTAATTTCATGTTGTGACAACGCATTTAAATTAAACTGCAAACAACGCGATAAAATCGTCACCGGCAGTTTTTGCGGATCTGTGGTGGCCAATAAAAATTTCACATGCTCTGGCGGCTCTTCAAGCGTTTTTAATAATGCATTAAAGCTGTGCTTAGAAAGCATATGCACTTCATCGATTAAGTATACTTTGTAACGTCCACGCGTAGGAGCATATTGCACGTTATCAAGTATTTCGCGGGTATCTTCTACCTTGGTACGTGAGGCTGCATCTATTTCAAGTAAATCAATGTAGCGCCCTGCTTCTATATCTTGGCAGCTACTACATTGACCACACGGTGTTGCCGATATACCTTCATCGCAATTTAAGCTTTTTGCAAAAATACGCGCGATGGTGGTTTTACCCACACCACGAGTTCCAGTGAATAAATAAGCGTGATGCAGTCTATTTTGTGTTAGCGCATTAACCAGCGCCTGCTTAACATGAGACTGCCCAACCAATTCATGAAAGGTTTGAGGACGCCATTTTCTCGCTAGAACCTGATAACTCATCGATTACTCGCCTTCAAATTCAACCAATTTTAGGATGTTAATACCTAGTTTTTCGATACGCTTTTCACCACCAAGCTCAGGCAATGAAACCACAAATGCGGCATCAGTCGCTTCGCCACCTAGTTTGTGTACTAACTTAATGGTGGCTTCAATAGTACCACCTGTTGCGAGTAAATCATCCACTAATAATACTTTATCACCGGGTACAATCGCATCAACGTGAAGCTCAAGTGTGTCTTCGCCGTATTCTAATAAGTAGTCTTGGCGGATCACTTCACGAGGCAATTTACCTGGTTTGCGTACCGGAATAAACGGCACACCTAAGGCGTAAGCTAATGGCGCGCCAAAAATAAAGCCACGTGATTCAGTGCCAATTATTTTAGTAAACCCTTGATCTTTATATGCGTTTATAAAAGCATCTATGGTGGCTTTAAACGCTTCAGGGTTAGACATTAGTGTAGTTACATCGCGAAACATAATGCCCGCTTTTGGGTAATCAGCAATGGTGGTAATGCTGTTTTTGATAATTGCAGGTGTTACTTGAGTCATAATTTGAACTGCTCAATGGTCTATATTACAAAGCAGCTGATTATAACCTTAAGTGGCCTTTGATTGCGAGTTTGGCGTAATGATAATAGGTGGTTTTAACAATTAAGCGGGTTGGATTTAAAGCATAAGGCTACCGATAGCAGCAGCCTTAACAAAAAGCGATTAGCCTAAGCTGGTGATCCAGCCTAAAATCGCGTTTAAGCAGCCAATACCCACAAATACAGCTACAAAAGCAAAAAAGTAAGCGGCATTGAATGGATCTTTAAAATCTTTATCATCTGACATAAGTACAACCTTTTAATTAAGCACGACAAATTAGGCTGACATAATAGACGAACTAAAATCATCAATAAAGCTCTACGGGTTGATTTTTTGTCACGATCACGCCGTGCTGCGCCATCGCCGTTAACGTAGCGAGTGCACCTTGAGCAATTTGCTCAGCATTAAACTGCGGGGCATGGGCAAGCACTTGCTGGCAAATCGCAGAAAAATCGAGGCCATCGGCGGCGTCTATAATCGATAACAACAGCGCTGTCATCGCATTAGTGGCTAAAAACTGCACATCGTCTGCATTATCTCGATACACCACAAAGTAATTAGCTTCAGCCGAAGGTTGCGTAGGCTGACACTGTTTGCTGATAGTATGCACTGCAAATTGATAACTTAAATTACGTGCAGTGCTCGATAAATATAACGGGCTAGTAGTAATTTGTGCTTGGCTCAGCGGTTGCTCGGTGTCGCACTGCTGAGCAATCGATACATCTAATTCAATCCACTCATAGTGAGCCAGCTCTAACATAAACGCAGGATCGTAACTTTTCAGCGTATAATCATTGGCTAAGAAATTAATAAACTCTCCAGCTATATCGAGAAAATACGGTGATTGGCAATTATATTCACTAAAAAACTGCCGTACTAAGGTATGCCACTGCGGTTCGCTGTATAGGCTTTTTAACACCGGGAACCCCGAGGCAATAAACCCTTCGATATTATTAAAAAATAAATCGCGATAAATCGCCAAACGCCGATCTTCAATCCCTTTTGGCGCAGCGTTTTTAGTGGGTTGGCGAATATGCGCCATAAATTCGTTTTGTATCTCTATAAAGCTCATCAATAGCCACTCATGTTTAACGGGCCGATTAACGGCTACTTTTACTACGCTGGTTGCTTGGTTAGGCTGGCACGACCATATTTTGCTTGCAGTGCATGTATCATATCTAATTCTTTGGTTAATACATTAATGCTGGGGATATTAAAGTCCCGCTCCAGTAAAGTGGGAAACACCCCGTGAACCTGGTACGCTCTATCAAGTAACTGCCACACCGGATCGATAACATCGGCGCCGTGGGTATCAACTATTAAATCTTCTGCTTCGTTAAAGTGCCCTGCAACGTGGCCATAAGCAATTCGCTCAGCGGGCAGGCCCATTAAGAAAGCTTCTGCGTCATAGCCGTGATTTACCGAATTAACATAAATATTATTGACATCTAATAACAGCTTACAATCTGCTTGCTCTAAAATGGCATTAGTAAATTCCAACTCGGTTAGTTGCTGTCCAGGCGCGGCATAATACGACACATTTTCAATCGCTATTTGGCGTTCAAGTATATCTTGCACTTGCTTGATTCGCGGTACGACGTGCGCTATGGCATCTTCGGTAAACGGAATAGGCATTAAATCGTACATATGCCCCGTGCCAGAGCAGTAACTGAGGTGTTCACTGTAGATTTTTATATCGTGTTGCGTAAAGAACGTTTTCAACGATTTAATAAATTCAATATCCAGCGGCGCTGATGAACCGATTGACAGCGATAAACCGTGGCAGACAAAGTTATTACTCGAAGTCAGTGTTTTTAATTGCTTGTTAAAGCGCCCACCTAACTTTAACCAATTTTCTGGCGCCACTTCCATAAATTCGACTTGTTTAGGAACGTGTGCCAGCAGTTCGCTCAGCATTTCTCTGCGTAAGCCAAGCCCAACCATACCCAAGTCGCTGTTTACCCCTTGAATCATAACTCCCTCCCAGCAAAAAGGGCCTTCAGGCCCTTGATACTCTTTAATATTAACATTATGCGTATTAAAGATTAATGACCGCCACACTTCCCTTCGCCGCATTTACCTTCTTTTTTTACTTTTGCTTCAGCGTGGGCTTTAGCTTCACCACATTTGCCTTCTTTTAGCATTTTTGCTTTGGCAGCAGCTTTTGCTTCGCCACATTTACCTTCTCTTCCCATTTTTTCGGCGCCACATTTTCCTTCACCGCATTTACCTTCTTTTTCCATTTTTTCAGCGCCACACTTCCCTTCGCCACACTTGCCTTCTTTTTCCATTTTTTCAGCGCCGCATTTCCCTTCGCCACACTTCGCCTCTTTTGCCATTTTTTCAGCGCCGCACTTGCCTTCACCGCATTTAGCTTCTTTTGCCATTTTTGCATCAACGGCAACCTTCGCCTCTTTTTTCATCTTTTCGGCGCCACACTTTCCTTCACCGCATTTCCCTTCAGCGGCATCTAACTGATAGCCGGCAACCATTTGTTGGAATTCGAAAGGGTTTGCTTGGGCTTCCATTGTTGCCAAGCTCGCAGAGCCGATCACCACGGCCCCTAATGTTAACGCGATTGAGTTTTTCTTTGTAGCATTCATTGTATGACTCTCTTTTGTATCAAAACCTATAGCAAAATAATTTAAAATAGGCATCTGTAGTTAAGTAGACCTGCACAAAAATAAAAAATTTCATTGTTGTTTAATATTTTGTGAATACATTAATAAACTAACTATGGGCGGTAATAACAGATTTATCAAATTATGATTTGCAGTTACACTAGCCGCCTGTATTATTTTGGATCAATTTGCCACTCTATGAAACTTGTTTTAGCACCGATGGAAGGTGTTGTTGACTTTAAAATGCGCCAGCTACTTACTAATATAGGCGGCTTCGATTTATGCGTTACCGAGTTTGTCCGTGTCATCGACGCCTGCCTACCTGATAAGCTATTTTACCGCTATTGTCCTGAGCTTAGCAATAATGGTTTAACCAGTGCGGGAACGCCGGTGCGAATCCAATTATTAGGTCAAGTTCCCGGGGCGCTGGCTGAAAATGCTGTAAAAGCAATAAGCTTAGGTTCACATGGCGTCGATCTAAACTTTGGCTGTCCGGCAAAAACGGTGAATAAGAGTAAAGGGGGCGCAGTACTGCTTAAAGATCCTGAACACATGTATCAAGTGATCAAGGCCGTGCGAGATGCCGTGGATAGCGAGCACCAAGTTAGCGCTAAAATCCGCCTCGGCTTTGATGATGACAGCAATAGCCAAGAAATAGTAGATGCCGTGGTTAATGCTGGCGCCAGCAGTATTGCCATTCACGCCCGTACAAAACGAGATGGCTATAGCCCACCCGCTTACTGGGAAAAAATTCCGCCTTTAATTAAAGATAAAAATATTGCGGTGGTCGCCAATGGCGAAATTTGGCAAGTAGCAGATGCCCTGCTATGCCAACAGCGCAGTGGTTGCAGTGATTTAATGCTGGGGCGAGGCGCCTTATCACACCCAGATCTAGCGAGAAAAATTAAAGCCCATGTAAACAATGAGCCTTACACGTCGTTGCAATGGGAGCATATTATTTATCATTTAATAAATTCAGCGATTCATCAGGATCCTGCCAAAGATGAAAAATATTTTTCATCGCGCACTAAACAATGGCTGGGTTATTTAAAACGTCAATACCCGCAGGCGGCTTGTGTATTTGATGAGATCCGCCGTTTGAAAGCGAAAGACGAGGTCGCAGAGGTGTTAAAAAAATACGCTAAAGCACCACAGTTTGATGCACATCACAACGAGTAGCTAAACATAGTTAGATAATGCCCCTATTACTGAAGCAAGGTTATAGGGGTTATAATCATCATGTCACATCTCCAACTGCAACGACTCAACAGCGAAATTACGCAGCTAAAATCGAGCATTATGAATTTACTTGCGCGTTCTCAACACCCTGCACATTCACGCGTTTTAACACTACTAACCCATACAACAAATGCTGACTGGCTCGATTGTGCGACACAACAACTTGGTCCAGAATATGACGTGTTTATTACGCGTATGACCGAACTAGAAGCCGCGGTAAGCCAGATTGAAATTGGTCAATATGGCTACTGCTGTGATTGCGAGCAACAAATAGCCACAAGCTTACTGGCGCGCGATGCCGCAATACAACGCTGTGAACGGTGCACTAAGTAAAGCGAGTTAAATTTTATCCTGATTAACAGCGTTCGCGTAAAAGCTAAACGCGTGCGCAGGGAAAAGTACAATATTAGTCACCAATTGATCGGCAGTTTCAGGGCTTACTTGTAAGCGTTTGATTAAATTAATGCGCGCTTGGGGTAATGTCCAAGCATGAATATGAATGCCAACATCGGTTTCCATCATGGCTAACATTAGTGATGTTTGATAATCAGTCAATTCGATGCGGTTCGCCATGTGCGGCAAGTCTGTATAGCCGGTTAACCAATCTAAGCCTGCGGCTCTCTGCGCATGATTGCTAAATTGCAAGATAAATGATTGCTGTTGATTAACCATCACAACGTCTTCATTGGCTTGCGGCTGCGCATTTTTCAGCTGCTGGTTAATAATAGTAAGCCACTGCAGCGGTGAGTGCACTTGGCCGCTAAAATAATTCACTTTACTTTGGTACCAGGCACTGCCATTAGCAAGCCCATATAAGCCAACACTGCCGCGCGGAATGTAACTAATCAGATACTCATTAAACGTCTGCAACTGCGCTAATAGCTGATCAGGAGTATCGCTATCATTTATTGCAGCTGTAACATAGCTAGCTAGGCGATTTCGTTCTATTTTATTGAGCTTTAAATTACTTTGCTCAGCATTAACTAGCTGTTGCTGTACAAATTTAAGCCACTGCGCCACTTTTTGATAATCGGCTGCTGAAGTCGCTAAATTAATTAAGTTGGTAAGCACATTAGTATGCGCTGGCCATGCAAAATAGCGCTCAGGAAAACGCTCAGCAATAACCAAGTAGTTAACTTGCGCTGTTTGTGGCTCAGTGAGGGTCATTTGCATTAATTGCTGATAAATATAGTGACGCTGTGTTAAATAATCATCGGTAAAAGGGAGCTGCTCGTCGAGTAAACCTTTGTGTTTAAGCTGTGGTGGCGGATATAGGGCTAAATTAACTGCCTGTAATGCTTGTTGAGCCTCAGAGTACGACGTATACGACGGCTCTTGCTTAGAACAAGCCGTTAATAATAAACAGACAAGAAATGAAAAAGTAAGCGTTTTATTCATGTGAGTTCCAATAAAAAAAGCCCCAGAGGGGCTTTTTAAAAATTGCTAATATACATCAAAAATTAAATTTTAACACCGTTGCGAGCGGCTTTATCTTTAATATATGTAGCCCAACCTTTTGCAAACTTACGTGTGCGTGGGTCGTCCATTGCTTTAGTAATAGCAGCATGCGCTTGCTTATACTTGCCTTGGTAGTAGTACGCTTCAGCTATATCTGAATAAATAGAGCCCTGCTTATCAGAGCCAAACTCTAGTGCTTTGTTCAAACGAACAACGGCAGCGCTAAAGTTTTCAGATTGGAGTAATAACGAACCTGCTTTGCGGTAAAGCTCAGCGTCGTTATCCATTTTTGCAGCTTCTTCGTAGTACTTAGCGGCTTTTTCAATGTCTTTAGAACGGTGATAGTTACTAGCGATTGCACTTAGATTTTGCTTAGTGCGGTCAACTTTTTTTGCATTAAGTGCCTTTTCAAGCGTTACTGCCGCTTTATAAGGAATTTCATTTAATGAATAAAAGTTAGCTAGTACCTTGTACTCGACTTCGTTTTCGAAGTAACCGTTTTTGTATGCAACTTCCATAGTTGCTAGGCCTTTCGTGTAGTCTTCGGTTTGTAAATAATACTTACCTAAACCTACCCACGCTTTTTTATCTTCTGGCCATACGCGAACGATCTCTTCTGCAACTTCAACCATCTTTTGATACTGTTTCAGTTCAAAATAGGCAGCTAATTTAAGTTGATAAGGAGCTTTAGTAGGCTCTTTTTCAAGTTTAATTGCTTTGTTAGCCGGTGCAACAACATCCTTAAATTGTTTTAACTCATAACTTGCTTGCGCAATACGAGTATAAACTTTCGGATCTTCTTCACCTGTGAAGTCCATCCAATCAGAGTATGCGGCTTTTGCAGCACTGTATTGCTCAGTACCCGCATACAAATCGCCAAGAGTTTTTAAACCTTGAGCTTGATCGGCAAAGTTTAGTATGTCTGGTGCAATCGCTGCTTTCATATACTTAATCGCAGTTTTGTATTGCTCTTTTTGAGCATACATACTGCCTAAGTAACGATTTACAGTGGCTTTATCAAAGTCGTTAGACGGGTCTAACTCTTTTAATAAAGCAATTGCGCCATCAACATCATCTTCGTTATACAAGTCAAACGCTTTAATTACCTTTTTACCAGTACGCTCGCCCATGATTTTAGTTTTTGCTTTTTTACGCTCTTCAATTTTTGCGTAATCCGGCGCCGCTAAAACAGGTGCAGTTAATGCTGCACCCGACACAGACATAAGAATTGCAAGCGCAGTTACTTTAGATAAATTTCTCATAGCTCGCCTCCTTAGTTGCCTTGGTTAAGTTTAAAGTCTAGCTGAACTTGTAAACCAACTTGTTTCTGTGGTTTGCCGTCAATAATTTTAGGACGGTATTTCCACTTACGCAGTGCACGTTTAGCTTCACGGTCAAAGATACGTTTTGGATCAGCGTCGATTACTTCAACGTCTGTTACGCCACCTAACTCATCAATTGTGAATGAAAGTTGTACCCAACCTTCTTTACCATCACGTGCTGCTTGTGTTGGATATTTTGGTTCAATTCGAACGATAGGTGTCGCATCACCATCTCGTCCAAATGCACCCGGACCACTTAGACCACCTGCCGTGCTTCCCACATCGATGCTTGGCATATTAAATGACAATCCACCTGGATTTGGGTTGCTATTTTCCGGCTGTGGCGGCTGCGGTTTAGGCGGCTGCTTTGGCGGTGGCGGAGGCGGAGGCGGTACACGCTTCCTCTCCTGCACCTTAGATTCAGGCGGATTCGTCATAATTTCGACTATGATCTGCTCTTTTTGTTCCGTATTACGGTCAGCCCCACCAGAGATGAGGTATGCCATGAAGTAGAACAAGCCGAAAGTAACTGCCCCACCTGCAATCAGTGAAAACAGAAAACGAATCATTACTGATCTCCAGCTATTGAAATTCTCAGGTTATCACCTGTCGCTTTAATCTGGTCCATCACTTTAACCACTGTGCCGTGTTTTGCTTCTTTATCAGCTTGCAAAATTACAACATCAGTAGGTTGTTCTGCTAATAAACTTTCAATTTTTGCTGAAACACGTTCAACATCAACTTGCTGTTTATCAATCCAGATTGCACCGTCACTGCGAATAGCAATAAAAATGTTAGCATTTTTTTGCTTCGTAGCTTGGGCAGCTTTTGGTTTATTGACCTCGATACCAGCCTCTTTAACGAACGATGTAGTTACGATAAAGAAAATAAGCATGATA
>NZ_JBFJHD010000039.1:0-21071 GCF_041613455.1 Pseudoalteromonas sp.
ACACGTTGTAGGCGAGCATATCGCCATATAAAAACTGGTAAGACGGCAGCGCCATTTTACTGGCTCTTGCCTCTATATCTTGAACTAACTGGCAATCATCTGCCTTCACCCGTGCTAAGTGGGTATTATTATTTAGCAACTCAATAAGCTCAGGCTCGCTATACAAGGCCACAGCAGCTGTTTCTTCGGCTAAACTGTTTACACTGATAAAGAAAAGTAACGATATTGCGGGGATTCTCCACCCCGCGCGAAAAGCAAATGTGCGCATAATAACCACTTATAAAAACCAACCTGTAAAAGACTATACAAAGATCGTTCCAAAATTAATATCTGCTACGGTTTATATTATTTAATTTGCATGCATCATTTTGCTAGCAAAGAGGAAAAATTAAGCACGCGGCATATTTTAGCTATAAAAAAAGCTGCATAAAGCAGCTTTTTTTAATCTGATAGCTATTACGCAAACGGGTTGCGCAATATCATCGTTTCTACACGATCTGGGCCGGTAGAAATAATATCAATTGGTACACCAGTAAGCTCTTCAATACGCTTGATATAATCAATCGCCGCTGGTGGTAAACCGTCAAGGCTAGTCACACCTACGGTGTTTTCTGACCAACCTGGCATTTCTTCGTAAACTGGCGTTACTTTTTCGTAACCTTCTGCGGCTAATGGCGTTACGTTCGTTACGCTACCATCTTCAAGCTTATAACCAGTACAGATTTTCAGTGTTTCTAGGCCGTCTAAAACATCAAGCTTAGTTAAACAAAAACCAGAGATACTGTTAATTTGCACCGCACGACGCATAGCGACAGCGTCTAACCAACCGGTACGACGAAGACGACCTGTGGTTGCACCGAACTCATGACCTTTGTCACCTAAGTGCTTGCCGACTGGGTCTTGCTTTTCAAGGCCATCGTAAAGCTCTGTTGGGAAAGGACCAGAACCCACACGTGTCGTGTACGCTTTAATAATACCTAGTACGTAATCTAGGTGTAATGGACCAAAGCCCGCACCTGTTGCTACGCCACCAGCAGTGGTGTTTGAAGACGTTACATATGGGTAAGTACCGTGATCGATATCCAGTAATGTACCTTGTGCACCTTCAAATAAAATATTATCACCCGCTAAACGCGTTTGATCTAACAGCTCAGTCACGTCAACAATCATGGCTTTTAAAATATCAGCAACGGCCATCGCATCGTCAAACGTTTTCTGAAAATCTACCGCATCTACTTTGTAGTAATTAACTAAAGTGAAGTTATGGTATTCAAGAACTTCCTTCAGCTTAGCTGCAAATAATTCAGGATTAAATAAATCGCCAACGCGTAAACCACGACGTGCCACTTTATCTTCGTACGCCGGACCAATACCACGGCCAGTGGTACCAATTGGCTTATCGCCGCGCGCGGTTTCACGGGCTACATCTAATGCAACATGGAAAGGCAAAATTAATGGACATGCAGCACTAATTAAAAGACGCTCGCGTACAGGTACGCCACGCTCTTCTAACATGCCAATCTCTTTCATTAGCGCTTCTGGTGATAAAACCACACCATTACCAATCACACATTTAACATTGTCACGTAATACACCCGATGGAATAAGGTGCAGAACTGTCTTTTCACCGTCGATCACTAAGGTATGGCCAGCATTATGCCCACCTTGATAACGAACTACTAAAGATGCTTTATCTGTAAGGAGGTCTACGACCTTCCCCTTCCCTTCGTCACCCCATTGGGTGCCTAATACAACAACGTTTTTACCCATTGTAACTTCACTTAAAAAAATTAGGACAAGATTTTACCAGAAAACCAAGCTAAAGATCACCCCGTTTAGCTTATTTTTTCTGCTCGAATATTTATCAGCATAAATATTAATAATAACCAGCTGAATTACAGCGATTTAATGCATTAAATTAAACTCAATAAAAAAGCCTCACTAATGCGAGGCTTTTCAACTATAAACTGTGTCGCTAGCCTATTGCGCTTTAGCACCTTTCATATATTTAAAGAAGTCGCTATCTGGTGAAAGCACCATCACGTCTTGTTTATCTTTAAAGGTTTGCTTATACGCCTCTAACGAGCGTACAAAACTAAAGAACTCAGGATCTTTATTATAGGCATTGGCATAAATTGCTGCCGCTTCAGCATCACCTTGACCACGTACTGAACGTGAATTACGCTCTGCATCGGCAAGCATTACCGTGACACGACGATCAACACCAGCGCGAATTGTCTCGGCTTTTTCTTGACCTTCTGAACGGTGCTCTTTAGCCACCGCAGTACGCTCAGCGCGCATACGTTGGTAAATAGAGCTGCTTACCTCTTGCGGTAAGTTAATTTGCTTCACACGGACATCAAGAACTTCAATGCCTAGCTCACGCGCACTTTCAGAGGCTTGTACTAATGCCTCTTCCATCAACTCACTACGCTCACCCGATACGATTTCGCGAATAGTACGCGTACCAAAGTTAGTCCGTAAGCCGTTATTTACTTTTTGCTGTAGTAGCGTTTCAGCATATTGCTTGTCGCCACGCGCACGTAAGTAAAAAGCACTAAAGTCGTTCACGCGCCATTTTACAAACGAGTCAACAATTAAGTCTTTTTTCTCACTGGTTACAAAGCGATCTGGCGTGCCATCAAGCGTTTGAATACGCGCATCAATACGACGTACTTGGCTAAAAAATGGCACTTTAACGTGCAGCCCCGGCCCATAAACCACCGCGCTGTCGTCGCTGTCTTTTTGCACTTTACTGAATAACAAAACAATTGCTTTTTGTCCTTCAGGCACTACAAATACTGCTGAGAAAGACATCACAATGGCAGCTAATAGTATAACTAAACTAAAGTTTTTCATTATGCTTATCTCCCCTCATTAAAGCGATCGTTGTTAAAGCGGTCATTGCCACTGTTCACTGTGCTATTACGTGATGTATTTACTTTATTGCGTAAATCTTGAATATCACTTGAGCTAGGTAGCGCAACACGGGTTGCTGTGCCTTGCTTTTCCATAATTTTATCAAGTGGTAAGTACATCATGTTATTCCCGCCTTTAACATCAACCAACACTTTAGAGCTGTTACCCAGCACTTCTTGCATTGCATCTATGTATAAACGTTCACGGGTAACTTGTTTAGCCATTTGATATTCAGGTAATAGCTTCTCAAAACGAGCCACTTCACCTTGCGCTTCTAAGGTAATACGTTCACGGTACGCTTCAGCTTCTTGCGTCATACGGGTAACTTGACCACGGGCGCGCGGTTCAATCTCACGCGCATACGCTTCTGCTTCACGAATAAACCGTTGCTCATCTTCTTGTGCAGCAATGGCGTCATCAAACGCGTCTTTCACTTCCATTGGCGGACGTGAATCTTTAAAGTTTACGTCTGTAACGATTAACCCTAAATTATACGGTTCAATAATTTTATTCAGTTCATCCCAAGTATCTTGGCGCACAACCTCACGGCCATTGGTTAATACTTGGTCCATTTTAGCGTGGCCAACAACATAACGTAGCGCGCTCTCTAGCGCTTCTTCTAAGCTACTGTCAGCATTTGTTACACTAAACTTATACAGGTAAGGGTCAATCACACGATATTGCACCTGAAACTCAACGCTTACCACGTTTTCGTCTTCAGTGAGCATAAAACCTGACGTCGATAAAGAGCGTACCGCTTCAATGTCGACAGGGATCACGGTTTCAATAAAGGTCATTTTCCAACGCAGACCAGGATCAGCAATGCGGTCAAACTGACCAAATTGCAGTACCACGCCACGCTCAGCTTCTTTAACCGTATAAATACCGCTTAGCGCCCATACAATTACAGCAATAATAAGCACAAATGAAATACCGGCTCCGCCAAGTCCACCGCCGCCATTACCTAGTTTTTTACCACCAAATAAGCCGCCTAACTTGTTACTGAATTTGCGCAGCACCTCGTCTAAATCAGGTGGGCCTTGATCACGTCCGCCTTTATTGTTCCACGGATCTTTGTCATTGCCATTATTACCCGGTTCATTCCAGGCCATAGCTATACTCCATTGTTATCTAAATAAATAAGGAAATTGGGTTAAATCTAACAAATCTAATGCGTTTCTCATACAAAAACCGACATTATTACGTCAATTTTTAATTTTGATAGATAAAACCAGTAATTTCAGGACCAAATTCTTTGATTAAGCGATTCCACTCAACCATAGGTAAGCGTACATCTAACAACCAATTTCCGTGTTCGTCAAAACGCTCATCACTGACTGCACTTAAACTAAATAACGATGCTCTTAAGCGCCCATACCGCGGTGACAGTAACAGCGTTTCTTTAAACATTTTTTTAGTCAGTAATTCACTCACTGCTTCGCTGAGTAGTTCACACCCTTCACCTGTGTGTGCAGACAACCACACTCTTATAGGCTGGCCTTCATCATCACGATCAATGCGGGGCGCAATATCATCCAACGCGTCTATTTTATTATAAACTAACAGCTGCGGGACTTCATCGGCTTCAATTTCTTTAAGCACCGATTGTACTTGCTCGATATTTTCCTTTAAGCGTGCGTCAGCCACATCAATCACATGTAACTGTAAATCGGCTTCGCGGGTTTCGGTGAGTGTTGCCTTAAATGCCGCCACTAAGTCGTGCGGTAAATGGCGTATAAACCCTACCGTATCGGCTAAAATAACCGGACCAACATCGCCAAGTTCTAATTTACGCAATGTCGGGTCAAGTGTTGCAAACAGCTGATCGGCGGCATACACATCTGAGTTTGTAATACGGTTAAAAAGCGTTGATTTACCCGCATTGGTGTAGCCTACTAACGAAACCGTGGGGATTTCATTACGGCTACGCGCGCGTCTACCTTGCTCACGCTGCACCGCAACTTTATCTAGCCGTGCACGAATATTTTGAATCCGTGCACGCAATAAACGTCTATCGGTTTCGAGCTGAGTTTCACCCGGCCCACGTAATCCAACGCCACCTTTTTGGCGCTCAAGGTGAGTCCAACCGCGAATAAGTCGAGTCGACATGTGACGCAGTTGTGCTAACTCTACTTGCAACTTACCTTCATGGGTACGGGCACGCTGGGCAAATATATCAAGGATCAACGTGGTTCTATCAAGCACACGACATTGAAGCACGCGCTCTAAGTTGCGTTCTTGTGACGGTCTGAGTTGATGATTAAAAATAACGACATCGGCATTGTGGATTTTGACAATTTCAGCTATTTCTTCTGCTTTACCGGTACCGACAAATAATTTCGGATGCGGTGCTTGACGGCTGCCTTGCACAACCGCCAAACTACTAACACCAGCAGAAGATACCAACAATTCCAGTTCGTGAAGATCTTCGCGATCCCCTTCTTTAGGAAAGTCGATATGGACTAAAATTGCCTGTTCGCCAGATTTATAGCGGTCAAACAAGCATTACGCTCCTAATATTAAAAATTTCCAGCTTCTGGTTCTTCCGTGCCTTCATTCTCTTGAGCACCTTGGAAGTTTACTGCGCGAGCAGGTACAACTGTAGAAATTGCGTGTTTATATACCATTTGGTTTACAGTATTTTCGAGTAAAATAACAAATTGGTCAAATGACTGGATTTTACCTTGTAATTTTATGCCATTAACCAAAAAGATTGATACTGGAATGCGCTCACGGCGTAGTGCATTCAAAAATGGGTCTTGTAACGATTGGCCTTTTGCCATGTTATTATTCCTTCGTTCTAGGTGTTATTATAATTAAGTGGCTGAACTTATTTAACAAAGCTAAATTATATCCAACTACTACTAGCTTAGCGAACTTACTACACGATGCAAGTTTTCTTCATCGCCCGTTGTTAACCAGGTAACGTCAGGCCAACTTCTTAACCAAGTTAATTGCCGTTTTGCTAATTGACGTGTAGCAGCAATGCCGCGAAATACCATTTCACTATGGTCAATTTCACCCGCAAGATAATCCCACATTTGTCTATAACCTACACAACGAATAGAAGGCATATTGGGGTGTAAATCCTTACGTAGATATAGGGTCGAAACTTCATTTTCAAACCCCTGATCGAGCATTATTTTAAACCTTTTTTCAATTCGCCGATGTAATTCACTGCGCTGTGTCGGTGCAATCGCAAATTGATGAAATGTATAGGGTAAAGCCGGCTGTTTTTGCTTTTGCAGCTCAGTCATAGTGTTACCCGTTAGTCGGTACACCTCTAAAGCACGGTTAATTCTTTGCGAGTCATTTTCACTCATTTTTTGTGCTGCTTGCGGGTCTACTTTTTGTAACTCTTGATATAAGTGCGGCCAACCATATTGCTTGGCTTGCGCTTCTAATTCAGCTCTTATATCAACATCGGCCTCGGGGAGTGGCGATAAGCCGTCAATAAGTGCCTTAAAGTACATCATCGTGCCGCCTACTAATACCGGCACTTTACCTTGTTGATGTAGCTGATCTATTTTTATTATCGCATCACGCCTAAAATCGGCAACTGAATAAGTTTCACTTGGGTCTAGTAAGTCAATTAAATGATGCGGAGCACGGGCAAGCTCAGCCGCATCGGGCTTTGCAGTGCCAATATCCATGCCTTTATACACTAACGCTGAATCAACACTAATTATTTCGGTATTTAAATGCTCACACAAGGAAATTGCCAGCTCCGTTTTACCGGCGGCAGTTGGACCCATTAAAAATATCACTGGTAAATTACTCAACACGAATACCTTAATCTAATTGCGTTAAATAGTGTTCTATCTCTATTTTAACTGCTTTTTCCCGTAAACGTTCAATTGTTTGCGGATTATTTTGCAAGCGTGCTTGTTGCGCTAAAAATGCACTGCTGCTGTAAAAGCGCGTGGGAATACATTTAACTTGCCAATCAAGCCACGCTTCTAAGTCCGCTAATGGCGTTTTACAGGCTTCTAGTAGATATTCAATCGCAGTGGGCACATCGAGTAAATATAAGCTAAGCGGTAGTTTTTTTACCATCACAAACTGTTTTTCAATCACCAGTTCAAAGCCTAACAAGGTAAACCACGACTGCTGCGCTGCCATAAGCGCGCAATCGTCTGCTGCGAGATTAACTCGCACCGGTAACAATAAGGCTTTGCCTTCTAAACTGCCGTGCTGTTTGATCTGATGGTGCCAATCCTCTGCCAGCGCATACTTAAAATGCGAGCAATACAGCTGCTGCTCAATACTAAATACACAACCACCTTGATGCACATTAAGCATAGCTACCGTTGATATACTATTATCTATCGGTGCTGTCGCACCTACTTGCAGTGCAGCATCAGTGGCATTATCAAAATGTGCAGCTTGTTGTTCACTCACCCCTTGGTAAAATGCATTAACATCATGATGACTACTCGCTGCTGCGGCTCTAGGCGCGCTATTCGAAAAGCCACCCGTTGCTCTGGCACTGGGTGCCGACTGGCTGGCGGCTGCAGAATAATTAGGTTGTAATTGCGACTTAGGGTAATCAAATACCCCCACCGAATCATGTGTATGAACAGCGCTCTCAGTGCTATTGAAAGACGCAGCCGCAGCTGCACTATTTGCTAACGGTTGCTTGGCAAACTCACCTTGCAGCGGCACCACAACCTGCTTAATTGCTTGCAATATAAAGTCGTGTACCAGCCGTCCTTGATGAAAGCGCACTTCGTGCTTCGCTGGGTGCACATTAACGTCTACTTGGCGCGGATCGATATCAATATAAATCACAAACCCCGGTAAATCTTGTACTCCACTCACTTCCTCAAAGGCTTGACGAATGGCATGCAAAATTAATTTATCGCGCATCATGCGGTTATTTACATAGGTATATTGCGTGGTATTGGTGGCACCCACGGGTAACACCCAGCCATGCAGCTGCAAGCCCCCCTCACCAGATTGAATATGTAAGCCTTGTTCAGCAAATGCTTTACCCGCCACTTGTGCTACGCGTGTAATTGCGTGCGTGGGATCGGTTTTAGCACGATATTGCCGCACCACTTTATCGTTATGAGTTAAGGTAATCGACACATCAAAACGGCTCAATGCAATGCGCTTAATGAGCTCATCAATATGGCTGAATTCCGTTTTTTCGGTGCGTAAAAACTTTCGCCGTGCTGGCGTATTAAAAAATAAATCTTTAACTTCTATGGTGGTACCATCGGGGTGCGCGACGGGCTTGATTTGCACCGCCATATCACGGCCTTGCGCAAATGCCTGCCAAGCTGCCTCTTGGTGTTTCGGTTTTGAACTCAGCGTTAAACGCGATACTGAGCTAATAGACGCCAGCGCTTCACCTCTAAATCCCAATGAACAAATATTTTCTAAATCATCAAGCGACTTTAATTTACTGGTTGCATGGCGGGATAGCGCCAGTGTCAGTTCATCGTGAGCAATACCCGCACCGTTATCGCGAATGCGGATCAATTTATGCCCACCCCGCTCAATATCAATTTGGATCCGCGTAGCGCCGGCATCTAAACTGTTTTCTACTAATTCTTTAACCACCGACGCAGGGCGTTCTACCACTTCGCCCGCCGCAATTTGGTTGGCTAAGCGCGCTGGTAATATTTCAATACTCATGCGACCCCTAAAAAATTAACTTTGTGGTATATCAAGCTCTTGGCCAATAAATAAGGTGTTGGAGCTCAGTTTATTGACTTGCTTCAACTTGCTTATAGTAACGCCGTAGCGACTCGCCAGCATACTTAATGACTCACCAGGACGTACCTTATGTTTAGTTGGGTACTGCGACTTTAACTTAGCAAAGAGCGAATCGTCTGGTGGGTTTTTTAAATAATAATTTTTGATCGAGGTGAATATCGCTTTTGCTAAGCGCTCTTGATGATTAGCGCTTTTAAGTAATCTCTCTTCTCGTGGATTAGAAATAAACCCCGTTTCAACCAAAATAGACGGAATATCGGGCGATTTTAGCACCGCTAAACTCGCATGTTGCGGATCTTTTTTATGTAATTTGGCAACCTTACCTAACTCTTTCACCACTTCTTCAGCCACATTTAAGCCCGTTTTCATTGAGTGGTCCATTGACATATCAAGTAACGCTTGAGCTAAATACTTTTCATTTTCAGCATCTTTGATCACATCCGCTGCGCCCCCTAACAGTTCGGAGTGCTTTTCTTTATCCTCAATCCACTTACCTATTTCAGAGTTTGCGCGGCGCAGTGACAACACCCACACTGAAGCGCCATTTGGCCCTGGGCTTGTAAATGCATCTGCATGAATAGACACTAAAAAATCTGCTTTTTTCTCACGGGCACGGTTAGTGCGAGTATTCAGTTTTACAAAATAGTCACCGCTGCGTACCATTCGAGAGATCATGCCACGCTCACCATCAATCATGCGCTCTAGGCGCTTGGCAATTTGTAACGTAATGGTTTTTTCATAGGTACCTGATGGGCCTATTGAACCCGGGTCTTCGCCACCATGGCCGGCATCAATAGCAATCACAATATCGCGTTCTTGACTTAGCTGGCGATTTTTTGCTGCTTTTTGCGCCGGTGATACCACAGCAGTCGACTCACTTTTATTATAGAGATCAACCACTAATCTATTTTTATACGGGCCGGTAGGCGCAAGTGCAAAAATAACCGGCTTAACCGGTGCTGTTAATTCAAACACAAACCGTACGCTGTGTTTATTTTTCGGTTTAGAGTAGCGTAGCTTAGATACAATTTGGTGCTTGGCAGGAATGCTTGGTAATTCATTCAGTTTGCGAGTATTGGCTAAATCAACCACCAGCCGACTGGGGTTTTTTAGCATAAAGTAGCTAAAATCGGGTTTATCGGCTAAATCAAATACGACACGCGTGCTATCGGGTGACGGCCACACGCGTACGCTGTCAATGGTATTTTGTGCCCATAGCGGTAAACTCATAGTTAGCACTAAGAGATAAATAACTAGTTTAACGATACCACGACTCATATTAATAATTACTGCCTTAACTATTTTATTGTTTTTATAGTGCTACGTGCTGGGCACGTAAATCAACCGGTTAGTTTTTCAATAATAGCTATACCACGCTCACTGGCACTGTTAATACTAATTTTTCGCTCATTACCGACATAACTGAGAGTAATGTCTAAATCGGGCACCGGTATGAATTCGCCGCCTTTTTCTGGCCATTCCACCACACATACCGCATCCGCTGAGAAGTAATCGCGGATCCCCATGTATTCAAGCTCTTCAGGGTCGCCTAAGCGATATAAATCAAAATGATAAACGTTAGCTGTTGCCAGCTCATAGGGCTCTACTAGCGTATAAGTTGGACTCTTAACTTTGCCTGTATGACCAAAACCTTGCACAATCCCTCGAGTAAACGTTGTTTTTCCAGCCCCTAAATCACCATGCAAATAAATAACCGCACCTTGCTCTATAATAGCCGCAACGCGGTTGCCCATGGTTACCGTGGCAATATCATCACTCAAATGAGCGTCAAAACTACGCGACATCGTTACCTCAAAATTTATAAATAGCGCATATAAGTTAATCATACCAGATTATTTATTTAAGGTGATACTAGCCAGTTTTACAGACTCGAATTCAACAGATAAAAAAACCGGCTAAGCGCCGGTTTTTTTATCACTGGAAAATTATAATCCCAGCTTTTTCTCAAGATAGTGGATATTAGTACCACCATTTTGGAAGTTTTCGTCTGCAAGAATTCTCTTGTGTAACGGGGTATTAGTTTTAATACCGTCAATCACCAGCTCATTCAGTGCATTACGCGCACGTGCTATGGCTACATCACGGTTTTCACCGTAAGTGATCAACTTGCCAATCATAGAATCATAATGTGGCGGTACCGAGTAATCGGCATAAATATGACTATCCCAACGAATGCCTAAACCACCGGCAGGATGGAAACGGGTAATTTTACCTGGTGAAGGTGCAAATGTTTCCGGATCTTCGGCATTGATACGACACTCAATAGCATGACCACGAATAACAACATCATCTTGAGTAAACGATAAAGGCTGACCGGCGGCAATTTTTAACTGCTCTTTAACTAAATCAATCCCTGTCACCATTTCAGTAATGGTGTGTTCAACCTGAATACGGGTATTCATTTCGATAAAGTAAAATTCGCCGTTTTCGTATAAAAACTCAAACGTACCCGCGCCACGGTAACCAATTTCGATACATGCACGCGTACAACGTTCACCAATGAACTTACGCGTTTCTGCCGTGATGCCTGGTGCTGGTGCTTCTTCAACCACTTTTTGGTGGCGACGTTGCATTGAGCAATCACGCTCACCTAAATGTACCGCATTACCTTGGCCATCAGCTAATATTTGCACTTCAATATGACGTGGGTTTTCAAGGTATTTCTCCATGTAAACCATGCCATTACCAAAGAACTGCTTCGCTTCTTGTTGTGTTAATGCAATCGAGTTGATAAGGTCAGCTTCGCTGCGCACAACACGCATACCACGACCACCACCGCCACCCGCGGCTTTAATGATCACCGGATAACCAATGCGCTTGGCAATTTGCATATTACGTTCTTTGTCATCCGATACTGGACCATCAGAACCTGGCACACACGGCACTCCAGCTTTACGCATGGCGGCGATAGCTGATACCTTGTCACCCATAAGACGAATGGTATCGCCTTTAGGACCAATAAATACAAACCCACTTTGCTCAACTTGATCAGCAAAATCAGCATTTTCGGCAAGAAAACCATAACCAGGATGAATAGCTACTGCATCTGTAATTTCTGCCGCAGCAATAATGCGCGGAATGTCTAAGTAACTTTCTGTCGCAGCTGGTTTACCAATACAAATGGTTTCATCTGCAAGCAATACATGCTTAAGATCGCGATCCGCCGTTGAATGCACAGCAACCGTTTTGATCCCAAGCTCTTTGCAGGCGCGCAAGATACGAAGTGCAATTTCACCTCGGTTTGCAATGACTACTTTATCTAACATAAGAGTTGGCCTTTTAGGTTGCGCTATTATTCAATGATGAATAAAGGTTGATCAAATTCTACTGGTTCACCGTTTTCTACTAAAATAGCTTTTACGGTACCGGCTTTATCAGACTCAATTTGGTTCATCATTTTCATTGCTTCAACGATACAAAGTGTGTCGCCAACTTTAACCTGAGAACCCACTTCAACATATGCTGGCGCTTCTGGAGAAGCCGCTGCATAAAAAGAACCTACCATAGGTGACTTAACTTGGTGGCCTGTTGGAGCTGCTGGTGCGTCAGATTCTACCGCAGCAGGTGCTGCTGGTGCTGCCGCTGGTGCTGCTGGAGCAGGTGCATATTGCTGTGGTGCAAATTGAGCGTACGCAGGACCGGCACTCATATTATTGCGATTAATACGTACTGACTCTTCACCTTCAGTGATTTCTAGTTCAGCAATTCCTGACTCTTCTACTAATTCTATAAGTTTTTTGATCTTGCGAATATCCATAAACGGCCCGCCTTCTTGTAGTGTGTTTGTTAGTTTAAAATTAATTTGAGCTTTGTAATTGGTTTACAGCCGCCTGTAATGCCGCGTGATAACCCATTGCGCCTAAACCACATATTACCCCTTGGGCCACATCCGAAAAATACGAATGATGACGAAACGCTTCACGTGCATGCACATTGCTTAAATGTACCTCGAAAAACGGTATCGCAACGCTTAATAGCGCGTCACGTAGTGCAACGCTGGTATGCGTAAATGCTGCGGGGTTAATAATTATGTAGTCTTCGGCTTGCCAAGCTGCGTGAATTCGTTCTATGAGTGCTTGCTCACTATTACTTTGAAAATGCGTTAACTGCACATTTAAATCATTAGCTACTTGGGTCAGATCATGCATTATTTCGCTCAAGGTTTGCACGCCGTATTTTTCTGGCTCACGCTTACCTAGCATGTTCAAATTTGGACCATTTATAACTAAAAGCTTTAATTTTGCAGCCATAATACGCGATATATCCTGTAAGTAATAAACTAAGCGGTTACTAACTAATTTTTCACTAAAAAGTAAGTAGAAAAAATAAAATAGCAACAATTTCTCACGTTAGCCAACTATTATAGTGATTTCGGCGGAAATGACAGCAAAATACTGGTCTTATCTCTGTATTGGGAACAACTTGGAAGGAAAATTAAAGGCACGGGTTAAAGCCATTAACCCGTGCCTTATGAAGCTTACTGTGCGCTAGCACGCACAGTGGCTAGGTGTTGCGCAAAGTCGGTAGCATTTAAAAAGCCTGTGACACGCAAACGATCTAACTCTTTACCTTGGGTATTAAAAAATAAAATACTCGGTAAACCAAACACCGTATATTCTTCCATTAGCTCAATAGTTTTACTGTCACTTTCGGTAAGATCTATTTGAATAAGCTGAAAATGCGTAAACTCACTTTGCACTTGTGCATCTGGAAAGGTGTAGTGTTCAAACTCTTTACAAGCGACACACCAATCGGCATATAGGTCGACCATCACCATGCGCCCTTGCTCGTTTGCATCTGCCACAGCCGCTTTAAGCTCTGCCAAATTAGCCACTTGTTTAAACTCATTAGTTGGCGTGGTTACTTGCATCACTGGTGTTGTTTGTGGCCAAAAATAGTTTTTCGTTAAACTAAAGCCACTGATCACTAACAGGGTTGCGCCAAACCACAACGCGGTTTTTAATTTACTCTGCGCTTGGCTACTTTGCCAATGATGTAAATAAAGTGCGGTTGCCAGCGCTAAAATACCGGCCATTAATAAAATAGTGTCGAGTGCTAAAATGCGCTCTAATAATATAAGCGGTACCACTAACATAATGAAGCCAAATAAGGTTTTAACTTGCTCCATCCAGCCACCGGCTTTAGGTAATAGCTTACCACCCGAGGTACCCAGTAATAACAGCGGTAAGCCCATGCCTAAACTCAATACATAAAGCGTTAAACCACCCACTAGGTAATCGCCACTTTGCGCTACAAATAATAATGCCGCCGACAAGGGTGCAGTAGTACACGGTGATGCGATTAATCCCGACAACACACCCATGAAAAATACACCAACATAGTTGCCGCCTTTTTGCTTATTACTAACCTGAGTGAGTTTATTCATCATACCGCTTGGCAGTTTGATTTCGTACCAACCAAACATCGACATCGCCAAAAGTACAAATAACAAACTAAAACTAATAAGCACATACGGATGCTGTAAATACCCCTGTACCTGCCCGCCAAGTGCAGCCACCACTAAGCCAAGCGCTGCATAGGTCACTGCCATGCCCTGTACATAAACAAACGACAAGGCAAACGCTTTTTTAGTCGACAGGTTTTGTTGTCCGGCAATTAAGCTCGATAAAATAGGAAACATAGGGAATACACACGGCGTAAATGCCAGCCCAACCCCAATCACAAAAAATATCACTAAGTTGGTAGTTAACCCTTGGCTGGCTAACTGTTCAGTAAACGTCAGCTCTTTATTAGCGGCGCCACTATCGCTATTATTAGCCGCAGAAAGTACCGACGCAGTCTGCGCCGTATTGGCCACTGGCGTACTGTTATTTGCCGCGAGTTGTTCGCCTGCGATCACATTTAGCGGAATTGTTATCACTTCAGGCGGGTAGCATAACCCCGCTTCGGCGCAGCCTTGATAGCGAACCTTAACCACCGCACCTTCAGTGACATCGCTTAACTTACTCACAATACTTAAGGCATCAAAAAATACCGCTGTTTTGCCAAAAAATTCATCTTCAATAAGTTCGCCATCACCCAGCGCCCCCACTTCTATATTGGCGCCTTTGGCGATAATCTCTATTTTATCTTTATATAAATAATACTCTGGGGCGATATCCCAGCCAATAAATAAGGTGCCACCTTGCTGGTCAAAATCAAATACAAAAGCTTGATCCACTTGTAAAAAGGTTTGCTGTGGTGGAGCGAGTAAGTCGCCAAGTACATTATTATTCGCCTGAGCAGGTGCTACTAATAATGTAACCAATAACAAAAATAGCCAGCGCATTAACTAAGTACCTCATCCATCCAATTAAAATAAGCTAAATTTCCGGTAACCACATCCACCACCTGAATTTCTGGCACTTCATAGCTATGCATCTCTTTTAGCGTTAAAAATACCTCGTTCACTTTCTCTGTTTTGGTTTTGATCAACAGTTTTACTTCGGCAGATTCTGCTATTTCTCCATCCCATATATAAATAGAGGTGACATTGGGCAAAATATTTACACAGGCGGCTAGTTTCTTTGCAACCAGTGCTGTGGCGATATTTTTTGCTTCGGATTGATCTTTGCAGGTAGTAAAAATAAGTTTAAATTGCGTTGCCATTAATGAACCTTTATTTATTTACACATGTCTGTAACTATAGTATCTGATAGCAGATACAATGTGTAGACGCTAAAACTGCAGAAAAATAACGCTCGTGTTTACTGCATCCTTGAAATTAGACCTGCACACCCTCACTTATATTTCATCAACTCTTTTGAGTTTCATTATTTAGAGAACCTTATGTTTAGATTTTTATTTCTGCTGTTTATCATTATCCCTATCATCGAAATTGCTCTGCTTATTCAGGTAAGTGAAGTAATTGGCGGCTTTGCGACTATAGCACTGGTTGTTATAACTGCTATTTTGGGTGCAAAAATGGTCAGACAGCAAGGTATGAGCGCATTACAAAATGTGCAAATACAAATGGCACAAGGGCAAATGCCGGCCAAAGAATTATTCACCGGGCTGTGTGTGATCATCGCAGGCGTCCTATTACTAACCCCTGGGATTATGACCGACGTTTTTGGCTTACTGTTATTAACCCCTGCAATTCGTAATAAATTAGCTGCAGGCCTTGCTAGTCAAGCTTCGGTGCGCATGAGCGCAGGTATGCAAAACGGTCCTGCGTCGTTCAATCAGTCGTCGCACAGCGAGCCTGAATCGCGTAAAACGAATGAGCCAACCATCATCGATGGTGAGTACGAGAGAAAAGATTAAATTTTTTAATTTTTTTCACTTGGATTTTTCAGCAACACCCCCATTATTGAATGCAACCAATATAAGCTTTCTTCTGCCAATGGCAGAAACTGTTAGGAGAACTAAAAAATGAACATTCGTCCTTTACATGATCGTGTGATCGTTAAGCGTCTAGAAGAAGAAACCAAGTCTGCTGGCGGTATTGTATTAACTGGCTCTGCCGCTGAAAAATCAACGCGCGGTGAAGTTGTAGCAGTTGGTAATGGCCGTACATTAGATAACGGTGACGTGAGAGCATTAGAAGTTAAAGTCGGTGACACTGTGTTATTCGGCTCATATGTTGAAAAAGCTGAAAAGATCGAAGGTCAAGAGTACCTGATCATGCGTGAAGACAACATTTTAGGCATTGTAGGTTAAAGCTACTTTTCATTTCACATACATTTAAGAATTTAAAGGAAATTTATCATGGCAGCAAAAGAAGTACTTTTTGCAGGTGACGCACGCGCTAAAATGCTAACCGGCGTAAATATCTTAGCAAACGCAGTTAAAGTAACATTAGGTCCTAAAGGCCGTAACGTGGTGCTAGACAAATCATTTGGCTCACCTGTAATCACTAAAGATGGTGTATCAGTTGCGAAAGAGATCGAACTAGAAGACAAGTTCGAAAACATGGGTGCACAAATGGTTAAAGAAGTTGCATCAAAAGCAAATGATGCAGCTGGCGATGGTACAACTACCGCTACCGTACTTGCACAGTCTATTGTTAATGAAGGCCTTAAAGCAGTCGCTGCGGGCATGAACCCAATGGACCTTAAGCGCGGCATCGACAAAGCCGTTATTGCTGCGGTTGCAGAGCTTAAAGAGTTATCTGTTCCATGTGCCGATGCTAAAGCCATTGCACAAGTAGGTACTATCTCAGCTAACTCTGATAAAGAGATTGGCGACATCATTGCAGAAGCAATGGAAAAAGTAGGCCGTAACAGTGGTGTTATTACTGTTGAAGAAGGTCAATCACTTGAAAACGAACTAGATGTTGTTGAAGGCATGCAGTTTGACCGTGGTTACTTATCGCCCTACTTTATCAACAATGCTGAAAAAGGTGCGGTTGAACTAGATAACCCATTTATTCTACTAGTAGATAAAAAAATCTCTAACATCCGTGAGTTATTGCCAACCTTAGAAGCGGTTGCGAAAGCAAGCAAGCCACTACTAATTATTGCAGAAGATCTTGAAGGTGAAGCATTAGCTACGCTTGTAGTTAATAACATGCGTGGTATTGTTAAAGTATCTGCTGTTAAAGCACCAGGTTTTGGCGACCGTCGTAAAGCCATGCTACAAGATATCGCGGTATTAACTGGTGGTACGGTTATCTCTGAAGAAATCGGCTTAGAGCTTGAAAAAGCGAGCATTGAAGACCTAGGTACAGCTAAACGTGTTGTTATCACTAAAGACGACACCACCATTATCGATGGTGCTGGTGAAGAAGCAGGCATAAGCGGTCGTGTTGCACAAATTAAAGCACAGATCGAAGAAGCGACTTCTGACTACGATAAAGAGAAGCTACAAGAGCGTATGGCAAAACTTGCCGGCGGTGTTGCAGTGATCAAAGTCGGTGCAGCAACTGAAATCGAAATGAAAGAGAAAAAAGACCGCGTTGAAGATGCATTACATGCAACGCGCGCTGCGGTTGAAGAAGGCGTAGTACCTGGTGGTGGTGTTGCACTAGTACGTGCTGCAAGCAAATTAGCTGGTCTTATTGGTGACAACGAAGATCAAAACCACGGTATTAAAGTGGCACTTCGTGCGATGGAAGCACCACTTCGTCAAATCGTAACCAACGCAGGCGACGAAGCTTCAGTGGTTATTAACGCAGTTAAAGGCGGCGAAGGTAACTATGGTTACAACGCAGCAACTGGCGAATACAGCGACATGATCGACATGGGTATCCTAGATCCAACTAAAGTAACACGCTCGGCACTACAGTTTGCAGGGTCTATTGCGGGTCTAATGATCACCACAGAAGCAATGGTTGCTGAAATTCCAAAAGATGAAGCGGCTGGTGCACCTGATATGGGTGGCATGGGCGGCATGGGTGGTATGGGCGGCATGATGTAACCCCCAGCTAAACCTCCCAGTTAAAAAAACCCAGCCTCGGCTGGGTTTTTAATGTTATAGAAAAAATAAAAGTTAGCTATATACTCTCTTTTGCACGTAGTAGCTTAAGATAGTTAATTATTGACCAACAAATAAAAATTACTGCAACGTATTCTAAAGCAATTAAGTTTATGCCGAATCATACTCAGAGTAAGTTTTATTTACATAAACATTATTAAGGATATTGAGTTGAATAAAAGACCTGAAATAATCATCTCATCATTAGATGCGGATAGATTGTATGATTTAATTGAATCACTCCCTGCAAATAGTTTTGCCGGTGAAAAAGAACTGGAAGCCGAATTAGGCCGCGCAACCATCGTTGAGCCAAAAGACGTACCAGCAAACATAGTGACGATGAATTCGACGGTAAACTTTGTGGTCGAATCTTCCCAAGAAGAATTTAATTTAACCCTAGTTTACCCTAAAGATGTTGACGCCAGCGGTCAAAAAATATCAATTCTAGCCCCTGTCGGCGGCGCTTTACTTGGCCTAGCACAAGGTGATGAAATTGAATGGCCAAAGCCAGGTGGTGGAGTAATAAAAGTAACAATAAAAGAAGTCACCTATCAGCCAGAGCGTGCTGGTGAGCTGCATCGTTAATATTAAATTTTTGCATCTATATTAAAAACCCAGCTACAGCTGGGTTTTATATTACTGCGGCTAAGTTTTGCTAGCCTTCTGTATATTTCTATTATTCATTTACTAACTCTCTGACAATAGAAAATAGATCACTGGCTAGCATGCCGCGCAGCCCTGCTCTATTAGCTGCTATATCACCCGCTTTAGCATGCAAACAGACACCATAAGCCGCAGCACTGTCCACATCCATTCCTTGCGCCAGTAATGCACCAATAATACCTGTAAGCACATCCCCCGAGCCCGCAACACTCAATGCGGGGCTACCATCCTGACAAACATAAGTCTGTGCGCCATTATCAATAATACTGCCGGCCCCCTTAAGCACACAGGTAACATTGTAATTTATCGCGCATTGGCGAGCTGATTTGAACCGGTCGGCTTCAATAACTGTAACACTTGAGTTTAATAATCGCGACGCTTCGCCAGCATGAGGGGTCACAATAGCCTGCTGTAACGTAAAATTAGCGGTAGTGTTAACAAGTAAATTAAGCCCATCAGCATCAATCACCACGGGTATATTATGCTGTAAGCAGTACTGAACACTTTGCACAAAGGTAGCGTGCGCCCAATCATCCTGGCCCAGCCCTGGGCCAATCACCACACAACTTGCCCACTCTAATGCAGCGGATAAGTTATTACTCGTAACCATAAGTTCAGGTCGACCCAAGCTCACAGCTAACACAGCATGTTTATGCGTATACACTTTTACCATACCAGCGCCAGCTCGTAACGCCGCCTCGCCACTGAGCCTAATAGCACCAGCAGTGCCTTGATTGCCACCAATACACAATAACTTACCGTGACTACCTTTATGGCTATTAATTTCACGAGCTGTTAACCCTGTAAAGCTATGGCTATTAATAATTCTCGCTGACGCAGTAGCCAAGTGAGTAAACTGCTCGCCAATGTCTAAATCATCAAAGTGTAACTCGCCTACATGTTGTTTACCGGCTGCGGTGGTTAAGCCTTGTTTTATACCCACAAACGTTATCGTTTCAGTTGCTCGTATCGCTACACCTTGAGGCTGCCCAGTATCGGCATTGATCCCCGATGGCACATCAATACTGAGTATTGGTTTATTACTTTTATTCGCCGCCGCAATCATTTCAACAAAGCTGTCGCGCACAGTGTTATTAAGGCCGGTGCCAAGCAGTGCATCAATAATCACGTCACACTCATCAATCAGCTCCAGTGAAAAGTTGCATATGCCTCCTCCAGCTTTAATCCAGCTTTGTTGCGCCGTTGCTGCATCACCTGTGAGGGTTTTGTCCGCATCAACAGCGCACACTACCACATGCCTATCAGCGCGTTTAATTAAGCTGGCAACAACGTAACCATCGCCTGCGTTATTACCATTACCAACTAGTACTAACGTTTGCTGGGCATTAAAGGTTTGCCAACGCTTGAATACCGCCGCCCCTGCCCGCTGCATCAAGGTATATAAACTCGCGCCAGATATTTGTGCTGCCTGCCCTTCGTACTGTTTTACTTGCTGTGATAAATATGCCCATTGAGCGTAATTTTTAACTGGTGATCGAAATGACATAAACTGCTTAAAATAAATATTCGCTAATTTTAGTTTGGACTTAATCGGTGATTTATCAAGTGGAGAATAAACCTGTGTCTTGACATCCCCTTTACTGCAAACGTAAAAAAGCCCGAGTCTTTCGAACCGGGCTTTGTTGTATTTTGAAGCTTGGTAATGGCGTGGTGCCACAGCGGTGGAGAGTCACATAGCAAATGCGATACCATCAATAAGGAGTCACAGTGTAAACTCGATGCTATCACTTGGCTGAGGATAGTCGCTATTGCGTGTTTCCTATCCCGTATCGCCTCGCGCCTAGTACCTTGCGTTTCACTTTCCTGCAGACGTAAAAAAGCCCGACTCAGTGAGTCGGGCTTTGTTGTATTTGAAGCCGGGTAATGTCGTGGTGCCACAGCGGTAAAGAGTCACAGTGCAAATGCGACACTATCATCGGCGCTCACCTTCAAGCTGTTTTCTTTTATACTACTGAGCGCAGTATGGGGTCGTAGCTCATGGCTTGTGTTTTTATTTATCTACAAACGGCAAAAAACCCGTCACATTGCTGTAACGGGTTTCTTTAATTTGGAGCCTGGTAATGTCCTACTTTCACATAGCAAATGCTACACTATCATCGGCGCTGTTTCGTTTCACTACTGAGTTCGGCATGGGGTCAGGTGGGTCCAAAACGCTATTGTCACCAAGCAAATTTGGTTGTCAGTCCGTATTACTACGTACTAACTAAATTTGGAAAATTCTGATAATAATAAGTGTTCAGTAATCTACTTTAGTCTATTAACTTCTTGCTTGTTACTGTCGCATAAAACGCGTTTGGCGTTGTATG
>NZ_JBFJHD010000040.1:0-20109 GCF_041613455.1 Pseudoalteromonas sp.
GCCGAACAGTTTAATGCATCGTTGAGGGACTAGATATGGCGCTTACTAAAGCCGACATAGCTGAACACCTATTTGAAAAACTCGGGATAAATAAAAAAGATGCCAAAGATTTAGTGGAAGCGTTTTTTGAAGAAATCCGCTCAGCGCTAGAAAAAGGCGAGCAGATCAAGCTCTCTGGATTTGGTAACTTTGATCTTCGAGATAAAAAAGAAAGACCGGGACGTAATCCGAAAACAGGGGAAGATATTCCTATTTCGGCGCGTCGCGTTGTGACCTTTAGACCCGGGCAAAAACTTAAAACCCGAGTAGAAGTGGGCACCAGTAAAGCAAAATAACAAAAGGCAGCGTAAGCTGCCTTTTTTATACCCTGCAGTTTTTAAAATTCTCGCGGCGATACAAATTCGCCATTCTCAATTTGCTCAAAGGTTTTGTACGCGAGGGTATCTAAACTTGTTAGGTTAATGCCGCTGTCAGCTAACTGCTGCTCTATATCAAATATATCAATATTTTCGACGCCTGCCAGTTGCGCTACCTTTGCAAACACATAGGCATGTTTAAACTTATCGTGTTTATAAAATAGGCTGATAAGCGCTTTAAACACTTCGGCATCAGGCTTTTGCTGTGCTTCATTAAGTTCTAAGGTTTTATAAAGTAAATTAATCGCCTTATCATCATCAAATTTTATATAGTAAGAAGCTAGAAATAGCTGCATTTCTGCGCTTTCGGTAACCTGCGGATCATTTTCTAGGGCTAATAATTTAGTGAGCGCGTGTTGATCATTCTTACGTGACCAATGGTAATACAGTAAGCCGGGGTGACTGGTGTTGGTGGTTTCTTGATACAGGCGTGTCATTTCTTTTACGCTGGTGAGTTGCCCTTCAATGCGGGAGGTCTTTTTTTCTTTTAATTTAATGTGCTCAATTTTAGCCGCTAAGGTAATGCATTGATTATAGGCTTCAAAGTTTTTCAGTAATTGGTATTTGTTTTCATCAGTAGGCTGATTATATTCCGCATAGCGTTGCAGTATCGTCTTTGAGCGCAGTGCTTTACAGTGGCTATCTTTATTTAAATCAGTACAAAACCCAGGCGTTTCTTTACATACTTGCGCTAAGGTAAGGGGCTTTTCACAGCCGCTAAGCGCCACTATCCCTAGTAATGTTATGAGTCTAACCACCATCTGCATCCCTTAATGTTATTAAATTAATGTTATTCTAACGCAATCATTTAACGCCTAACAGTAGAGAATAAAGCCAGATTAAATTAGAATAGGGCGGTCCGCTAGGTATGTGGGTATTTTAAGGGAGGCAATAAACTCTCTTTCAATCGTTGCATCGCCTAGGGCTATCCGTTCAAAATGTTTAACTTAGGTAAATAAAATGACCTCATCTCACGAGTTAGAATACACAAGTAGCTGGCAAGAGCGCCAAGATTATGCAGAAAGCATGCAACCAATTATTGGTAAGCTTTACCGTAGTCGTGGTATTGAAATTGCTGTTTATGGCCGTCCTCTTGTTAATGCAAGCACCATTGACATTATCAAAGCTCACAAATCTGTTGCGCAGTTTGAAGGGTCAAAATTACGTTTACGTGAAAGCTTCCCGTTTCTAGAAGCGATTAGCAAAATGGATTTAAACTCTGCACGTATCGATATCGGCAAGCTTGCTTATAACTATTTGTATAATGACGCTGCAAATGGTCGTTCTGTAGAAGAATTTGTTAAAGATGAATTAGCAGAAATAGCTGATTCTCCAGCGACAGAGCCACGTGACGTGGTACTTTACGGCTTTGGTCGTATTGGTCGCTTATTAGCCCGTTTACTTATTGAAAAATCAGGCCCACATGCCGATTTAAACCTACGTGCAATTGTGGTACGTGGCGGCAAAGAGGGCGACCTTGAAAAACGCGCTAGCTTATTGCGCCGCGATTCAATCCATGGCCCATTCAATGGCTCTATCACCATTGATAAAGAGCGCAATGCTATTAAAGCGAATGGTAGCTACATTCAAGTAATTTACGCTAACTCTCCAAGCGAAGTTGATTACACTGCCTACGGTATCGATAATGCACTAATTGTTGATAATACCGGTATTTGGAAAGATGAAGCAGGGCTTGGTCAGCATTTAGAGTGTAAAGGTGCAGCAAAAGTATTATTAACAGCGCCAGCGAAAGGGAATATCAAAAACATCGTATACGGTGTAAATAACCAAGATATTTTACCGGAAGATAAAATTGTTTGTGCTGCAAGCTGTACCACTAACGCCATTACCCCCACACTTAAAGCCTTAAACGATAAGTTTGGTATTAAAAATGGTCACGTTGAAACAGTACACTCGTACACTAACGATCAAAACCTGATTGATAATTACCACAAAGCTGATCGTCGTGGCCGTGCGGCTGCGCTTAACATGGTTATTACTGAAACAGGCGCTGCAAAAGCTGTTTCAAAAGCACTACCAGAGCTTGAAGGTAAATTAACCGGTAACGCTATTCGCGTACCAACTCCTAATGTGTCACTGGCTATTTTGAATCTTAATTTAGAAACAGGCACATCGGTTAAAGAGCTAAACGCGTTTTTACGCGATGCTGCACTGCACTCTGAGTTGCGTGACCAAATTGATTACACCGCATCAACTGAAATTGTATCTACCGATTTAGTCGGTAGCCGCTATGCCGGTGTTGTAGATTCACAAGCAACTATTGTTGATGACAACCGTGTCGTACTTTATGTTTGGTACGATAATGAGTTTGGTTACAGCTGCCAAGTGGTACGTTGTATGCGCGATATGGCTGAAGTGTCATTCCCAAGCCTACCGCACTAATTAAAGTGTACTAAATTAAAAAGCCAGCGTTTGCTGGCTTTTTTAATTATCAATATTTTTAAAGCGTAGCGCTTATGGTACGCTTTAAGTCATTAGATACGGCTTGTTGTAGCGTACTTACATCCTGGCTATTTATGCAGTCCAGAGACACTTAGTCAACTTATAGGTTTTTTGTCATGAAAATCAGTAGCAATTTCGACAGTGGTAATATCAAGGTTATTGATGCCACCGATCCATTAAATATCCAGTTAGAAATTAATAATGATCACCAGTCTGAATTTTATCAGTGGTTCCATTTTCGCCTAGAAACCACGCCTTACCAATTACATAAGCTAAATATTAATAACCTAGAAAAATCAGCTTATCCAGATGGTTGGGTCGACTACCAAGCAGTGGCATCGTATGATCGCCAAACCTGGTTCCGCGTACCTTCAAGCTATGAAAACGGCACCCTCAGTTTTGAAATAGAGCCAGAATGCGGCAGTGTGTACTTTGCGTATTTTGCGCCTTACAGTTACGAACGTCATTTAGATTTACTCAGCTGGGCACAAAGCCAAGAAATCTGCCAATTAGAAACACTCGGCGAAACGCTTGATGGCCGCGACATGAGCGTGCTTAAAATAGGTCAGCCAAGTGCCGATAAAAAAACCATTTGGATCACTGCTCGTCAGCACCCAGGTGAAACCATGGCCGAGTGGTTCGTGGAAGGGTTAATACACAAGCTACTTGACGACGAAGACCCACATGCCGCAGCATTGTTATCAAAAGCGGTGTTTTATATAGTGCCAAACATGAACCCAGATGGCAGTGTACGTGGGCATTTACGTACTAATGCAAAAGGGGTTAATTTAAACCGTGAATGGCAAACGCCAAGCATGGAAAATAGCCCAGAAGTGTACTTAGTACTTAATAAAATGCGCGCGACCGGCCTAGACATGCACCTTGATATTCATGGTGACGAAGCTATTCCGTATAATTTTGTTGCGGGCAGTGAAGGTATTCCAAGTTACGATGCACGGTTAAAAGACTTAGAAGACAGCTTTAAAGCCGCGTTGTTAACCATTACGCCAGAGTTTCAAGATACGCATGGCTACGATAAAGACGAACCAGGTCAAGCTAACTTAACAGTAGGTTCATCAGCAACCGCTGAAGAATTTAAAGCGCTGACTTATACGGTAGAAATGCCATTTAAAGATAACAACGATTTACCCGATCCTGATTATGGTTGGTCAGATCGTCGCTCATATCAATTTGGCCAAGATACTTTAGCGGCTATTCTAAATGTCGTTGACAACTTAAGATAAAACACGTGTTTCAAAGGGTATCAATAATATTGATACCCTTTTTACTTTTTTGGCTAAACCGGCCGTGCTAAAAAATAAATCATAGACCGAGCAGAACGCTTAAACGTTTTAAATAGCTCTGCTTGCTAGATTTAATAGGTATGGTCTCAATCAACCTGCACTTAGTTAAACGTTATCCCTGTTCCTATAATTAGTTGTTTTGAAAATTAACGGTTAACAAGGTTGGGCACTTAAGTTAATATCGAACGAACAATAAGACAGACGAACAAGGTTAACCCCTTATTTCGTAAAGCTTATAACTGGTATTCTGAGTAGCAGAGTATTGTAATAATAATAAATATAACTATGAGGATATTCATGGAAGCTTTTGTAAGCGCCGTTAATGATGTTGTTTGGAGTAATGCACTCATCTATTTATGCCTAGGCGCAGGTTTATTTTACTCAGTATTAACTCGATTTGCTCAAGTTAGACATTTTAAAGAAATGTGTAAGTTATTATTTAGCCCTAATACGTCAGCAAAAGGGATCTCATCTTTTCAAGCTCTTGCTGTTTCATTATCTGGGCGAGTAGGGGTTGGTAATATTGCGGGTGTTGCTGCGGCAATAGGCTTTGGTGGCCCAGGCGCAATTTTTTGGATGTGGGTTGTTGCTTTTTTAGGTGCAAGTACTGCCTACGCAGAATCCACATTAGGCCAGATTTATAAATTAGAAGAAGACGGGCAATACCGCGGTGGCCCAGCCTATTATTTTGACCGTTGTTTAGGGCAAAAATGGCTGGCTATTTTATTTGCTATCTCGGCAATTATAGCCTGTGGTGTTTTCCTGCCGGGTGTGCAAGCCAATGCTGTGGGTAACGCATTCACTCAAGTATTTGGTGATGGTACGCTGGTGTCTACAACTTTTGGTGACGTAGGCAGCTTTAAACTTGTTGCGTTGGCGATTATTCTTATTGTTTTAGCGTTTATTATCTTCGGTGGTATCAAGCGCATTGCTAACTTTACACAAATAGTAGTGCCATTTATGGCGCTTGGTTACATTGTACTCGCCTTAATTGTCGTATTTATAAACTTAGACAAAGTACCGGGTATTTTCTCACTTATTATTGGTGACGCATTTACAGCTCAAGCAGGCTTTGGTGCTGCAATTGGCTGGGGTGTTAAGCGCGGAATATACTCAAACGAAGCGGGTCAAGGTACTGGCCCTCATGCTGCGGCTGCGGCAGAAGTTGATCACCCTGCACAGCAAGGTTTAGTACAAGCTTTTTCGGTTTATGTTGATACGCTTTTTGTATGTACAGCAACGGCATTAATGATTTTAATTACACAGCAATACAATATTGTCGGTGAATTACCTGCGGGTCAGTTTATTGTGCAAAACGTTGATGCGGCAACTGAAGTGGGCTCAGCTGCATTTACTCAAATGGCGTTGTTTAGTGTATTTGGTGGCTTTGGCGAAGCGTTTGTAGGCATCGCTTTATTCTTCTTTGCTTTTACCACAATACTTGCTTATTACTTCATTGCAGAGACTAATATCGCGTATTTGAATCGCTACTTTAAAGGCAGCATTCCGCTTGTTGCGGTAAAACTCGTCATTATGTTTATGGTAGCCTACGGCATGGTTAACAGCTCTGGTTATATTTGGACTATTGGCGACATAGGTGTTGGCTTAATGGCGTGGATCAACATAGTGGGTATTTTAGCCATTTTCTTTGTCGCTAAACCGGCCTTAACTTGTTTGAGCGATTATGAACAACAGAAGAAAAAAGGCGGAGAAATCATCTTTGATCCAGTAAAATTAGGGATTAAAAACGCCACTTTCTGGGAAAAACGGCTGGAAAAGCAGTCAAAAAAGGCTGAATAACCCGCACTATAAATCACTTCAGCGGTTATTGTTCTGGGCGTGTTTATCGCCCTTAGGTTGCATGAAGTTAAATTACCTAAGCTTAATAATCTAAAATGATTTATTGGGTCAAATTCAAAAAAGACAACGACCAATAAAACACGTACAATAAAAGGCGCCGCAAGGCGCTTTTTTTATGCGTAGTATGGAGAAATGTATGGCGATTATTCGTTGCCCCAAATGTGCAAAGTCAATCTCAGATAAACACCCGCAGTGCCCGCATTGCGACAGTCATGTTGCCGAACTAAATGATGAGCAAATTCAGCAACTTCAACGCGAGCAGCGAATTAAAAAGCAGCAAATGTTTATAAATCACTCATTTTTAGCACTGATCCTATTTTTAGGCGGCTTTTTTTGTTTGTACTTCTTACAACCGCAAGAAAAAACACTCGAGTGGTATGCGTACACCATCGCAATTGGCGTGGGCTGTATTTGGTATCTTATTAATCGTATTATTTTAGTGACTTTAAAAAAGAAAAAATGACATGAATATCGACAATCTAGTACAAAATATTACCCCAGAACTGTTTGAACGTTTGCAATATGGTGCGGCTACGGGCAAGTGGCCAGATGGCACGCCGTTATCAGATGAGCAAAAACAGCAAACTGTGCAATTAGTTATGTTGTATCAGGCTAAAGTTGCACAAACCAATGAACAATTTACCATAGGTACTAATGGCGAAATGGTCCAAAAGACAAAAGCGCAATTACAGAAAGAATTTAACGCAGACAACGAAATAGCTAGGTTTAGTGAACATGATCTTTAAGCACCTTTTTACGCCAAAATGGAAACACCCAAAGCAGCAAGTCCGTCTAGATGCCATTGAAAAGCTAGATGTACAACGCGACGCAACAATATTAAGCGCCTTAGCATTAGACGATAACTCAGCAGAGATCCGCCGAAAAGCACTGCAAAAAGTAAACGACTTACCACTGTGGTGGCAAGCATATAAACAAGATAACGCGTTAAAAGACATTGCAGAGCAGCATATATCTTCAGCGGTGCTTAATAATGAAAGTAGCCTACCTGAACCAATTAAAAATGAGTACATCGAACGCTTTGCCCCAGTAAAAACCCTTGAAAAGCTCGCCTTTGCCGAAAAAGAGTTACAAGTACGGGTTAAATTATTAAAGCGTTTAGCAAATGCAAAGCTCATCGAAAAAGCGTTTAAACAAGGCAGCGAAGAGTTACAAGTGCAATTAGTTGAGCTGGTTATTACGCACCAGTTAGTTAAAGCTGTTATTAAACATGCACAGGGCAGTGCCAAAGCCGCTCTTGAAGCGCATACTGAAAATGCCCGTTTAGCGCAGCAAATGCCATTACAAGTACAAAACGAAAGCCGAGTTATTTTGGCCAAGCTTAATGCTCTGCGTGAAAAAGGTGATTATGCCAGCGTGAGTCAGCAAATTAGTGATTTAACCGCGCAATGGCAACAGCTAGAGCTAAAGTGGCTAGATGCTGAACATGCTAAGGCTGTCGCTGAAAAGTATACCCAGCTAACGCAAAAACTTGATACTCATATTGCGCAATTGCGTGTTGAGCATGAAAAACAGCAACAGCAACTCGCGCTACAGCAGCGTCAATTATTGGCACTAGCCACACTTGAAGCACTGAGCGAAGAAATAGACAACGCATTACAGCTGGGCTTAGAAACGCCGGAGCAAATTCAGCAAGACTGGTTAAATGCCAAGGTCGCGCAAGCACAACAAGCACTGAGCGAAACCGACATAGCTGATAATGCACAATCTGCCAAAGTAATTAACAAGCTACAGCAGTTATTTACCCAAGTGGCTAAATTGCCAGAGCTTAGCAACGCAATTACACAGTATAAGTTAGCCTTTGCGAGCTTAAGCGAAATCAAACCAGCCGAGCAGCTTGACCAATATGATCAACAATTAACGGCCTTTAATACTGCTTTTAAAGCGGCACGTAGTCATTTAAATGTGCTGGATAGCGAGCGTCAGGGCACGTTTAAAGCGCAGCTTAACGCACATAAAAAACAATTTTTAGCAGCGATGAGTGAGCTGACTAAACCACTGGAAAAAAATCAAAGCCAAGCAAAGCGCAAAGCACGCGATGTAAAACGGCTCATTGAAGAAGGCCGATTTAACGTTGCATTTGGTGTGTTTAAAGGTTTTGAAGAGCTATTTTCTACCTTAACAGAGCAGTATCAGCAGCCGCTGGTTAATTTAAAAGCTGACTTAGAAGCACAATTAGCCGAAGCAAAAGATTGGCAAAAATACGCCGCAGCGCCAAAACGCGCCGCTTTGTTAGAAGAAGTGAGTGCATTAGTGGGCGAAGAATGTACTGATCCACAACAACGTGCAGATCTAGTGAAAACATTACGTAAGCGTTGGAATGAGCTGGGGCGTTTAGAGAGTGACGAAGAAAAACAACAAGGCGAGCAGTTTGATCAACAAATTGAGCTATTGTTCGCACCTTGTCGTAGCTACTTTGCCGAGCAAGAAGTGCAACGCGAAGCGGCTAAGCAACAACGAGAAACCATTATAGCCCAAATGCAAGCATTGAGTGAGCAGGCTGCAGATGAAGCAGCAATAGACTGGAAGCAACTTGAGAGTCAGTACAATCGTATTAATAAAGCATGGCGCAGTGCTGGCAAAGTCGATCCGAAAAGCTACCGTGTGTTAAATGACCGCTATAAAGCGCAGCAACAACACGTGTTAGCGGCGCTAAGTGCGTTTCATAAGGGCAATGCGGCACTAAAAAATGCATTAGTTGAGCAAGCGCAACAGTTATCACAAAGCGATGACTTAGCCACCGCGTGTGAACAATTAAAGCATCTACAGCAGCAGTGGCAAACGATTGGTTTTGCCGGCTTAAAGGCCGAAAATGCGTTATGGCAAAAGTTTCGTCAATTTAACGATGAAGCATTTACTAAGCGTAGTCGTGAATTTGAGCAGCAAAAACTTGAGCAAAACGAAAGCGACCAACAGTTAGTCGCCGAGTTTAGTGAGCTTGAAGCTGTGGTTGGCCAAATAGACGACAAAGCACAGCTGCATGACTTGCAAGCAAAAGTTAATGGCTATAAGCAAGTTAACACGTTATCGTCTCGCGTCAGTGCGTTACTTACTGCAATAGACGATAAAATAGCTGGGCTGACCATAAAAGCTGAGCAGGCAAATTTAGAAGCACTGTTTAGCGCACTTGAAAACAATGCAGCAATACCGAATCAGTACCAAGTGGCAGTTAAAACCTCATTAACTGCCGCCCAACTACTGACACGAATGGAAATATTAGCCAATGTACCTAGCAGCGATGCGGCGCAGCGAATGGCCGAGCAAGTAGCCATGCTTGATGATAAGCATCGTGGCGAACACGCTGATATCAGCTATTATTTAAAACAGTTATTAGCGATAAGTGCAGGGTCGGTGAATGCTGACACCCTAACACGGTTAAAGGCTGTTTTTGCAGCTTAAGGTATGTAACCCATTTAGGGCGCCTATCTTGATAAAAGCCGCTGTGTAAGCGGCTTTTTTATAGCTACTTTTATTATCATTATTGAGTGAGTTTTGTATGAAAATTTTACTGTTTATTAGCGCACTATTTTTAACCGCCTGTAATACGACTCAGGGGCTATCGCAAGGGATGTCGGCGTATTCATTTAGTAATGCAGATGTTGAGTCGTTATTACAGCAACAACTGCCAAAATTGAGTGAAAAATTAAGTTTAATGGGCTTACCGGTGGAGTTTAATGTAAACGATTTAAGCGTGAATATTGGCCCAGAGAACCGTGATGTCGTGGTGCTTGGCGCTGACTCAATCGCTAATATTAATGCGTTTGCATTAAAATACCCGGTGCGTTTAAAGCTACAAATAGAAGGCAGCCCGTTTTACGACAGTGAGAAAAAAGCGGTATTTTTACGTAATATTAATCTACTCAACTCAAGTGTAGATGCGGGGGGCTATCAGGGTAATTTAGCGGCGCTTGATGAGCAAGCGATGGAAATTATTAACCGCTTTTTAGCCGTGAACCCAGTGTACAAGCTCAATATGAGCGACCCTAAAATAGCGTTGTTAAGTAAACTGCCGCTGGATATGCAAGTGGTAAATGGGGCAATTAAACTAGTACCTCATTTTTAACACGATAAATAAGGCCGTTATTAACCCAACGATTTAATATGGCTGTTAATAAACAGGGGTAAATACCATGCAGTGTATTTACCCCTGTTTTAAATGAAAATAGAGTATTAAAACAAACGACGTATTACTCGTTGCTTTGTAAAATATAATCTAACGCGGCGTTGATCACCGCGACCTGCGCTAAAATACACTCTTCGTCGCTTGCCGTTGGGCTGTCTGGGTAAACTTCGGTGGTGGTTACATATGGCGCATTGGTAAAGCCCATGCATAGCCCTAATTCGCGCGCTGCGTAGTTGATCACCCCAAACTGCTCTTGTGGTACCCCAATCAGCTGGTTGTTTTCATCACTTGGCGCAATATGCGTGACCTTCGCCACGGCATCAATAATCGCTTTTTGAAACTCTGGCTCTGGCTTGGTGCTATCGGCCACTAAATAAAAGCCATCGGGAATGTTCCAGTTGGTGTTTACTTTGCCGTCACGCGCGGCAAGTGCGGGGCGAAACTCGCTATTATCTGAGTCGGTTGTTTCGTGCAAATCTATATGCGCAACGAGCTCAATTTGCAGTGATTTTACATACGCCATAATCGCCGCCGACTCTTGTGCGGGACTGCCCTCATAAAACGAGCGGTTTGGATCAACGGCGTCTGGGTTCCAACGATTTATTGTTTCGTAGCCCCAAGGGCTAATGCACGGGGCAATAATTAAGTTAAAATGCGTCGCATAGTGTTGTGCCATGGTTTTAGCAAATCGCAGTGCGCCATGTACACCACTGGTTTCGTAACCATGTACGCCGCCGGTAATTAAAACGGTGGCTTTGTTTGCATCAAAATTAGCGGTTTTTAGCACGTACAAAGGGTAGCTACCCGCAGCATAATTTAGCTCACCGTATTGCTGTACTTCTAGCGTGTTGTTAAGTTCATCAATTAAAGTAACTACTTCTTGTTGGTAACTGCGCTTTATGTTTTGTTGGCTGAGCCAAGCAGCCTTATCGTCGTCGTTCCACTTTTTACCGGGGGTGCCAATCGGGTATCTGCTGGTTGTCATAATAAACCTTATAGCCATTACAGTTAGCCTGCTTAAAACAATAGGCGTTAACTGCAATGGGAAACATTATGTAAGAAAAGCATAGCTTAACGCTGTGTAAAATATCGCGCAAATTAAAACGACAGCGTGGTGTATTATATTTTTAACCAAACTCGCTATGTTGCTACTTTATTACCCAATAGTTATATTAAAAGGTTTATAAAAGAATATGTTACAATCGTTTTATTGCAATATTTAGAGTATCAGTAGTATGGCGCAGTATATTGCCACAGCAAGTTGGTTAGGGCGCTTTTTTAGCCGTGTTAAGCAGTTATGTTTAGAAGAACATTGCTTAGTGGTGGCGTTTAATGATGCCAGTAGCCAGTCTTTTTCGCTCAGTGACTTTCGCTCTTTTTCGCTATTAAAACCCCGTTTATTTAGCGCTAAACTGCAATTAGCTGATGCTGCTAATACCCGCATCAGCTTTTTACATAAAGCTGATGCGGCAGCATTAAATCAGGCTATTAACCAAGCTGTTGCGCTGTTACTTGAAGAAAAAATTACCAATGCCAAGTTACTATTAAAGCAGGTCGCGTTAGATGAGTATTTACGCGACAGCAACATTCCTCGTTTACACAATGAGGTATTCGCTTTGAGTGCAAGTTACCAGCAAAACAGCCACGTTTGGCAGCAATATTTATCGCCAAGCAGCATTAAATTTTTAGCGGTATTGGCAACTGCTGCAGATAAAGACACAGCAATCGCGCAACTACGGACTAAGTTTGAGCGCCAACAACTTAAGCAACACAATGAATTTTTTAATAACGTAGAGTCAAACCCACTGACTAAAGAGCAGCGCTTAGCGGTTATTCGCAACAACGATAAAAACTTAGTATTAGCTGCCGCCGGCACCGGTAAAACATCGGTTATGATTGCTAAAGTGTTGCATTTAGTTGCTACCAAGCAAGCCACAGCCGAGCAAATACTGCTACTTGCGTATAATAAAACGGCCGCCGAGGAGCTTAAAACCCGTTTTAAGCAGCGCGCTGAGCAAGCTAACTTGGCTTGCCAGCCTCCCGCTATTTTTACTTTTCATGCATTAGGGCTGCAGTTGCTGCAGCAAGTGAATCAACGCTGCGAAGTATCGCCGCTTGCCACAGATCACGCTGCGCTTACGCGTTGGTTAACGCAATGGTTAACCGAACAAATGTGTACAGCGCCCGCATTTTTACAGCGCTTTATTACGCTACTCGATAAACCAATTAATACTGCTAACAGTCCGCGTAATGCCGCGCAATTAGTGGCATCACTCACGCAGTCGGGGCAGCTGAAACACGAAGTTGATAAATATATAAAATGTTTACAAGCGATCAGGGCGGAGCAACTAACCAACAGCGACATTGCACAGCGTATAAGCCATGCTAAACACCCCAATCAGCGTGCTGCTACGCAGTTGCTTTGTGCCATTCACCGTGCGTATCAAGCCGAGCTCAGCGCACAGCAGCTAGATTTTGATGACATGATTTTACGCGCAACTCAGGCGGTAGCAAAGCGACAAGTCAAGGTGCCGTGGCGTTACATTTTAGTAGATGAGTTTCAAGATATCTCAACGGCACGAATGGCGTTATTAAATAGTTTAATAAACCAGGGGCCACAGGTGCGCTTTACCGCCGTAGGCGACGACTGGCAAGCTATTTACCGTTTTTCTGGAGGCAATTTAGCCCTAACCACGCGCTTTAATGAATTGGTGGGGAGCCACTCGCTCACTGTGTTACAAAAAACCTTTCGCTATAACAATAGCATTAGCGATGTTGCGGGGCGCTTTGTGATGCAAAACCCAGAGCAATATAAAAAACACATCACCACCCAACACCAGGTTGATGCGCCGCAAGTTATTTTATTAGATAACTTAGTCGACGGAAAAAAGTCGCTGGCACTCAAAACGCAGCACACCATCAGTATTATTCAAAGCCAGCATAAACATGCCAGTATTGCGGTGTTGAGTCGTTATCGCTACACACTTAATTTACTGCAGCAGCATTTTGCAACGCAAGCGAAAGCGACAAACGTGACGTTTTTAACGTTACACAGTGCTAAGGGACTCGAGGCCGATTACTGTATAATAGTGGGCTTAGAGCAGGGTAAGTTTGGCTTTCCAAGTAGTCAGCAAACGGATCCGTTATTAGAATCGTTATTGCCCCGTCAAGACAGCTTTGCTGATTCAGAAGAGCGGCGTTTGTTTTATGTTGGGCTAACTCGTGCCAAGTATAAGGCCTACTTAATTGCGGACGCGCAGCAGCCATCGGTATTTGTTAAAGAGCTGCTGCAAGAAAATTATGCCATTGATATTGCCTCTAATGCGTTTAACTCGGCGAAGTAGCTAACAGCTGATGTTGGTACAAGTTAGCAAACTGGCGTTTATGTTGCTCAAATAGGTAGGCTCTTAATTGCTCTTTGCCTTGCTGAATATGAATGATTTTAGCCGCAATCCCCTGTCTGTTTTGCCTTACGGGCTCTATATCCATAGCAACCTGCTGTTTATTAGGTAAGGTAAACTCAAGATGGTGAATTTTTGCCAGGGTTTTCACTTTACCTGCGGCGTTGGGTTTTAAAAAAATACCGGTACTGGATATTGATTCAATACTGAAGTCTTGATTTTGAATATTTAATTGCTGCCAACGCCAGCTACGTTGTGTACCTTGGGTATCAATGACTTCGGGCGCAGTTAAAATAGGCGTTAACTCGCCGCTACTATTGATTTTTAGCTGCAGCGGAAACCACAGTTGATAATGCGCCACTTCAGCAAGCAGCGTTAACTGACTCTGCGTTAATAACTGAGCAATGCCGGTGGGAATATTCGCTTGCAAAGTGAGCATCGCGTTAGAGGGCGACAGGGATGTTTGCTCTGACGTAAATAATTGCGATATAAAATCGAGCTCTTCTTTAGAAAGATCCATGCGTCACCTTTCTAGCGCCTAAAGAATAAGCGTAAGTTAAACAATATTTTTGCTCAATAAACAGGCTGTTTAATTTTGTTTAGTGAGTGGTTTGCATTGATTACTGAGCACTTTAAAATAAACGTTCAAATTTTAATAAATGAGTAGCATAGGTTTTATTGAGTTACTGATTGGTTGCTATGGGTGGCATGATGACATATTTTTTTCAACTGAGTAGATTACTTCGCGTAACAGGTGTTTTAGGCTGTGCTTTTAGTTTGAGTTTTTCAACGAGCATAGTGGCAGCAGAGCAAAGCCAAACACTCATTTTAATTGGCAGTGAATTAAACAGTTGTAGCCGTTTAGCGCCGCAAAACTGTGATGAAAACACGCAAATAGCGGGTAAGTCAGCCCCGATGTATAGTGTTTCAAAAACACAAATTAGCCATATTCGCCAACAATGGCCGAGCACGAACCAACAAAACAAAAATAACACAGCGGCAAGTTTATTGGCTCTTGCAGAAAAAGCCGCACAGCCGATGACTAAATCTGAACTGTTATGGCTCTGGCGCGATATAGATAATGCCCAACTAAATAGCTTGTCAGTACAAGAATTCAATTTTGTGTTTGATATGCTTGAGGTGCCTGCAATTAACCATCAACAGCAACGTTTAACGGCGCACCATAAAGCTAGCCTAAAAAATCCCAACAGTGCCAACGAAATTATGCAGTTTATCAACGGCAGTTTAAAAGTAGCCAGTGCAACACCCAGTATATTGACCATTACTGCCGCTAATCGCGATCCTTATGCGGCTGCCGATGCCAATCAGGGGCTATTCGACATTCGCGGTGTTACTAGTCAATGGCTGGCGTTAACTCCGGCGTTGGCTAAAGCGATTAGCAGTAATCGTTGCGAGCAGTTGCCGGCGCTTAGGCACTCTGAAATGCAACTGTATAACCGTGAGGCGATATACTCGAAGTATACTGAGGCCGAGTACAACCTGTGTAAGCAAGGTATTGAGGGGATTGTTGCGCTTATTAACAACAGTACCGGCGTATATTTTAATGGCGATGAGCAAGCTGCGCTGCGCCGCATTCTGTTTGACGATAACAATCAAGCCTATCCGTGGACGCACGCACTGCAAACGCGCCCAGTGATAGTGGCAAGTAATGGGGCTACTGCAATGCAAAGTGGCGGCAGTAACCCCAGTGGTAAAGTCGCTTCAGTGTTAGCAGGATCAAGTTTATCGGCACTTAGAGCCGATAAACAAGATAGCCTGCGTTTTCAGCCTGATGGGGGCTTAGCGACATTTGATTTTGGCGTATTAGACACTCAGTTTAGTGAGCAAAACCGCACCTTTAGGCTCGCAACAATACTTGATAAAACGCAGCAACAGCATGGTTTTGGTATTGATAGCAACACGGCGCTGGTGGTTATAAAATCAGCTACAGGTAATGTTATGACTGTGATAGGTAATAGGGGAGTAGTGCATTTAACAGCCCAAGGTAAGCAGCAATACAGTTACTCATATTGGCCAGCAGGCAGTGTAATTGATATTAATGATCATACCTTTTCACTCAGCCAGCGTAGCATTAGCCAGGCGCTTGCCCCTATAAAAATACCGTCACTCCCATTGCAGCGCTTTGGCAGTATATTAACCGCGGGCAAATTACGCTCACTTACGCAGGCGATGTGTTTAAGCCAGGAGAAAAGTGCCGTTGCGCAGCAAGATGAGTTTTTAATTAGCCTCTTGAAAACAAGCAATAGCGGCTATTATCGCATTAATAACAGCCAATATGGCTGCGCTATTAGCAAGTTAGCGCTTAAGGTGAGTCGCTTTTAAAGTGCATGCTTAACACACCTAATTCATAAGTTACTGAGGGCATAAGCGGCGTGTGCGCGCAATACTCTCAGTAATATTGAGCGGCGCTAATAACCGGCAGGGCGAGAGTCTTGCATAATAAAGTCTAACTGTTGCTGCGCTTTAGTAGGCTGCGACAAATCGGTAATTTCAATCATTTCGCATTCATCGTTGATCATTTCACTAATGAGGCTTGGGTAATGACGGCAATCTTCGGGTCTGTCTAAATAAATACTGCAGCTGTATTTAGCCGGTGCCTGCGGGTTACTGTTGGGCTCAACTTCTAAAAAAGGGCAGCGAGTTAGCTTAACATTTGCGATAGGATCAAACCATATTTGCCCATTGTTAACATAGGCAAAAATCTCTGGGTTAAACAGCTCCCATAAAGCAATTTCCTCTGTAGTGGCGGCAAGGTCGCCCCCGCCATATTTGATACAACATTTACCGCATTGATTACAGTCTTTCATTGTGCGCCAGCTAGGGTAATAACGAAAGCCGTAGTGTAGCAGTTATATTCATACCGCGGTGGCGAAAAGGTTTAAGTTTTTGTTTAGGATCTATAAAATAGCAGCCAGTGTAAATGTAAGTACTTCGCCTCGCGCAGTGCATAATTCAAAGGCGATAACCATGAATAACGAGCAAAATGTAATTGATAACTTAGCCGAACTTGAAAACTTTTTACTGAAAGTTGAAAACGGTGGATTTGGTTTAACTGGCGTTGCCGGCGTGGGTATGGCCACCAACAATGCCGATGGCAGCCGCTTTGTTGCGGTATTTAATGAGCAGCAACAATTATTGTTAGCACGCGGCATAACCGAACAAGTATTTCAGCAAGGCCAAGATATGGTGCGAAACGGCGTATCAAGAAAGCACTAATAGCGACTAGTATTGCAGTAAAGCACAGCTATAACTCATTGCTTTTTTTAATGAAAAATCTATGAATGAAGTAGATTAAGCTATTTTCGTACGAGTAACAACGGCCAAAATTGCGGCTGTCGTTACTCAGCCGACATAGATTAATAAATCACAGCTGGGTTAGGCTCGTTCGGCGCTCCTAACATATCGCGATAAGAGGGTGGTTGTAAGCCATCCCGATCAGTAATATTAAACCGCTTTGCTATTTCAGCAGCAATCACCGTGTGGCCATTTAGTTCATCATTTTTGCTATCATTAGCAATCGCATACACAATCTCGCCGATAAACTCCGGTGACTCTGCGGTTGCCATAAACTGTTGATACTGCTCTTGATCGAGTTTGCCAGCAATGGCCGAACGCTCGGTTAATAATGGTCCCATCCAAATTGAAACAGCCCGCATACCGGTGCCTTTAAAGTCAACCGCCATATCATGCGCTAACTTATCTATTCCGGCCTTTTGCGCACCATAAGCGGGGCCATGAAGGTAACAACTTGCGCCAAATGAAGAGCCAAATATAATTAATCCACTGTTTTGTTTAGCCATTAACTTAGCTGCATGCCAACTAGCGACATACGCGGATCGCAAGCCAACATCTAATACTTTAGCGGCATCCAGTTCTTTTAGCCAAAATGGTTTTTGTTCAATTAATTGCTGGTGGATAAACGTGGCATTATTAACCAAAATATCTAAACGGCCTTGCTCTTTCTCCACTTGAGAAAATAAGGCCGCGGTTTGCGCATCATCACTATGATCGCACACTACGGCGATACCTGTGCCGCCAGCTAGGTTAATTTGCTCAGCGGTTTCATACACTGTACCTGGTAACGCTGAGCCATCCCACCCGAATGCTGAGCCACTTTGTGTACTGCGCCCAGTAACATACACAATCATCCCTTTTTTACCTAACGCTAAAGCAATGCCTTTGCCTGCACCGCGACTAGCACCGGTTACAATGGCAACTTTTGCTGTTTCCTGTTGCATGATTTCCCTCTATTTAAAAGTCGACACTCTATAACAGTTGTCTTAGGTTGAAGCGGCTAAACATATGTGTGCATTAGCCTTTAAAACTAAATATTACATATAGTTAATATAATGAGTTTGCTATTGAAATTAGCACGTAAAGCATTAGTATAAAAGATGAGTTTAAAATTTAACCATAACAAACAAAGGAATGTCATGCAGCAGTTACTAACCACAGCGCAGCGCTTAGCGCAACTCGAAGACAAGCAAGCCATATTAGAACTAAAACACCGTTATTTAAACGCCTGCGATGAAAAGCAGCCAGATCAGGTATTAGCGTGTTTTGTTAGCGGTGAAGTAGACATTGATTTTGGGCATATAGGCCAATTTAACCGTCGTGAAGCGTTTGTTGCAGTTTATAAAGAGTTAGGCTGCCACGAACATATTGTAGATATGCACCACGCGCAAAACCCAATGTTTTTAAAGCTTGGGGATAACCACGCCAAAGCTAAAGTGAGTTTACGTTTTCAAAGCATTAATACCCAAGATAAGCTGCACGTGCAGCTAGGCGGCTACTACCTCGACGAATTTGAAAAGCAAAGTGACGGGCAATGGTTGATAAGCAAAAGTGCGTTTACCATCAATTCGGTGAGCATTAGCGACTTTTCAGGAGAGTACAGCAAGGTAGTTTATAGCGGTAATTGCATGCCAAAGTAAGTTTTTGAATTAAATTTTAATAGCTTAAATTATATAAAGGGAAATTATTTTAATAGCGACATTGTCTTAAATTACACTTTCATAGAGGGCGCAGTGCTGTACTTGATTGTAAATTGATGTTGCTAAAAATATAGCATTTGCAAAAATGAGCGCTAATTTTTCTAGGCAATTAGCGGGTTTAACAATTTACTTATCAAAGCAATAATCAGTCTTATATGTGTTAGTTAATCGCTAGTTTAATATTGATGAAATTATCATGATTAATTTTGTAAAAGGAAATTTTATGAGAAAAAAGATTTAGAAGGGATTTAAATGGTCGGTATGGAGAGATTCGAACTCTCGACCCCTGCCACCCCATGACAGTTTTTGTCATTGTTTTGTTTAATGTTTTGTTTTAACTATCTGATTTTATATAATTTGTTATTTCACTGAGTGTCTGTTTATTTCTCAAGGTTAAGCTATAATGGCTACACATTGGCTACACGCTCGGTTTTAACATGGCAGATTTAACTTCTATTACACAAGCTAAATTATCAGCATTCAAAAAAAATGCGACACCACGACAGCAGCTAGGGTGCGATAAAATATCAGGCTTCTTCTATTTAAAACTTTCCCAAGGTGGCGCTTGGCGCTTGCGATATACCGACCTATTAGGTAAACGCAGAACTGCCACTATTGCCGATACAAACACCAAACCTAACCAAGCAGCAGCAGAGGCTATCTCATGGAAGGCCAAATTACAAGAGGGAATTGATCCACTTTCTTATAAAGAGGAACTTGCCCAAACCCAGCGAGAAGTAGAACAACAAAAAGCGGCCAATGTATATTTAAAGGTTGGGGTATTTTTTGAGTCCATTTATACCCCGCATAAAATAGATAATTACAGATATGGCGCAGGTACTTTAAAAGGTATTAAGCATAACTTTTCGCACTTATTTGATCGCGATATGGATAAGCTAAATAGTGCTGATATTTTAGAGTGGTACAACAAGCGCAGAAGCAAAGGCATTATGCGTTCAACGCTAATAAGAGATTATGGCGCATTTAAAGCCATGCTCAACTATGCTACTCAACCTTTAAGGGGAGTGAGTGAGCCGATTCTAAAAGTTAATCCTATTAAAAACTTTACGTTGCCTGCGCTTACAATTAAAGAGCAAGACGCGTTAGAAGCCCATAACGAGAAGCTAAGCCACCAGCGCGATATATTCAGCGATAAGGTTAAACAGCAAATAAGTACGGGGTTAGCGCTTTACTCCGATAGCTTAAAAAAGAAAAGACGTTCAAGTATAGCCCACGGTAAAAGTCATCTAATAAACTTAGATAATTACACTTACCCGCACTGGTTTATTCCTTTTTGCCATATTGCTCGCTTAACAGGTATGCGCCCATCTGATATTTACGCTTTAAAATGGGAAAACTTACTGTTTAACCAATTTAATAACCAAACCACACTTACCTTTACGCCCAGTAAAACAAAAAAAGCAGAGAATAGCCGCAAAATTAAGTTTCCAGTAACAGGAGAGCTTAAATATGTTTTTGATAACTGGGCAGCACAACAAGAACAGGCTA
>NZ_JBFJHD010000041.1:0-20037 GCF_041613455.1 Pseudoalteromonas sp.
ACTCGCCGATGACGGCAACATAAGCGGTAAACGCTCGGCCAGCTTGCTCGATATATTTGCCTGTGTAACGCAAGGTACCTTACCTTATGGCGCACAAGCACTGTTATTAGGCGCTACCTTTAAAATTAGCCCGTGGGAAGTGTCGACCTCGTCTTACTATTGTTTTATTTTAGCCTTTAGTGCCATTGCGGTGATCTGCCTACGCCGCAATAAAGCCTAAATGGGCATGACACCTTGTCGCTTAGCAATTAAGTGACAAGGTGTCATATAATCATTAACAAATCCCCCCCCTTTGCATATAATAGCGCTCCCGCGTGTCACACTAACTATTATTATTTTATGAAACTTAAAAAATTACTTCCCGCTTTATGTTTAAGCACTTGTGTTTTGTCTACCTCGGCTGTTGCCGCTAACTGGAGCAGTACTGCTTTACACGTTAACTATGGCAAACAAACCAATCCCTTCTCAGAGCAAGAAGCAGATACCACAGTGTATTCTGTACAGCATGCCTCGGGTTACGATTACGGCGATAACTTTTTCTTTATTGATTACAGTAAAGACGACCTTGATGATGGTTTTCAAGACGCTGACTTTTATGGTGAATGGTATTCAACCGTTAGCTTGTCGGCAATCACTGGCGAGAAAATTGGTTCAGGTGCGTTAGTTGATGTGGGTTTAACCATGGGCATTAACGTTGCTGGTGACGCGAAGGTAATGAAATATTTACCGGGTGTGAAATTAAGCTGGAATGTCCCTGGGTTTAATTTCTTGCAAACACTTGTCACCGCTTACGTTGATGACAGTGAAGGGGTTGCTAAAGGCGGCGCACCCACTGAAAGCAACAGCTGGATGTTTGATGTGGCGTTTGAGTACCCTTTTATGATTGGCGCACAAAAGTTTAGCTTTAAAGGCCACGCCGAATACATTGCTGAGCGCGAAAATGAATTTGGTCAAGATGTACGCGCGTGGTTTTTAGCGCAACCCATTATTACCTGGGATCTCGGTCATGCGCTGGAAATGAAAGAAAATACCTTACTGCTAGGCATGGAGTGGCAATACTGGCATAACAAGTTTGGTACTGATGTAACCGAGTCGGTGCCACAGCTGCATGTTGAGTGGACGTTCTAAACGCTACTGTTCAAGCGCTAAAAGTAAAAAGCCTGGCAGTGTAAACTGACAGGCTTTTTTAATGAATAGCAATTAACGCTAAATTACAGGTTGCACTGCGGGTTTTTGCCCCGCGCTTTAGCTGCTTTTTGGGCACTTAACGCTTGGCTCATTTGTGCTTGTAAATCTTTGATACGACTTGCCGGTGCTGGGTGCGTTGATAAAAACTCTGGTGGCGCTCCGCCGCCGGCTTTACTCATATTTTGCCACAGCGTGACTGACTCTTTAGGATTAAACCCTGCCTGTGCCATTAAGTCTAAACCAATTTCATCGGCTTCCGACTCGTGAGAGCGACTAAACGGTAACACAACCCCAAATTGTGCACCTAAGCCTAAGCCTTGCATGATCTCATTACGATACTGCACGTTACCCATTTCTAGTGCCGCACCGCCGAGCTGTAACCCCGTTTGCAGCAGTGAGCTTTGCGATACCCGCTCATTTGAATGCTCTGCAATGACATGGCCCACTTCATGCCCTATAACACTGGCCACTTGGTGCTGATTCGTGGCAACTTTCAACAGCCCAGTATGCACGCCTATGTACCCCCCCGGCAGCGCAAATGCGTTGGCTGAATCGTCTTCAAATACCACCACTTCCCACTGTTGCCCGGCGTATTGCGCTGGTAACACAGCAATCACTTGCTCAGCAATACAATTAACGTATGCGTTGGTTTGCGGATTCGTGTTAATAGGCTGCTTTTTTTTCATTTCAGCAAAACTGGCGGTGCCCATTGCACTCATTTGCTGATCAGAATAAAGCGCTATTTGGGTGCGCCCCGTGGGTGAGGTTTTACACCCTGCCAGTACTGCCGTTGCTAATATTGCTATAACGAGTTTTTTCATTATATTCCCTTAAACCATCGATTTTATTACCACTAGAATAGCAAACACCTGCGCCGTTTAAAATAATTGCTTTTCGTAAGCTCAAGTGCTGTTCGCGTAAATGCCACTAACTATAAAGTTAGCAGGCAAACTAAGTTTATCCAAGCAGTGTGCCCTGTTACACTATAGCTCTGTTGAGTAATCATTGAGTTTATCCATGGACGCCACAGCTTCGTCTTTTAATACCCGTATTTTATTGCCACTATTAGCCAGTATTGTCGCGATTACCCCGTTAGCGATTGATATGTATTTACCGGCCATGTTGGTGATTGCCAGTGAATTACAAACTAGTATGCCTAAGGTGCAAATTTCACTGAGCATCTATTTAGCCGGTTATGCATTAGGCATGTTGTTTTTTGGTCCGATTGCCGATCAAATTGGCCGTCGCAAGCTGGCTAAAATAGGCTTAACCTTGTTTGGGCTCAGCTCGCTGGCACTTGCGTTTACCAACGACATTCATACATTTTGGGCACTGCGCGCCATACAAGCGTTTACTGGCGCCGCCGCCACCGTGGTGGTGCCGGGGATCATTCGTCATGTTTATAAACACAATACCGCCAAAGGCATGTCGTATGTGTCGATGATCATGATGGTGGCACCGTTGCTCGCCCCTTCAATTGGCTCGCTGATCTTAGGCTTTTCGACATGGTCAACTATCTTTTTAACACTGGCCACTTACAGCTTTGTTATTTTAGCCTTTGTGCATATGTATTTAATTGATATTCCAATTTATAAAAGCCAACGCACCGGGCTGGCACTGTTTTTTGCAAGCTATAAAATAATACTTAGTAATAAACACGCACGTGCCGATATTTTTAGCTCCATGTTTGTGTCATTTGGCTTCTTTTGCTTTTTAACCTCAGTGCCATTTGTTTATTTAGATTTATTTCACGTTTCTGAGCAACTGTTCGGTATTTTATTTGCCTTTAATGTGATGGCACTGATGTTTGGCGCCTTTTTAAATACTCGCGTGGTGCCCCGTATTGGCTCGCGTAAAATGCTGTATTATGGCTTGCTGTGTGGTTTTGTTGCGGGTGCTGCTTTATTAACGTTTAGCCTGATGCAGTTGTCGCTGTATTATATTGTCGCGGCCATTGCGCCACTGATGATGAGCCTTGGCATCATAGCCAGCAATGCCGATTCATTGATTTTAATGAAATTTGAGGAAAATACCGGCACAGCCACGGCTGTTATTGGTACGTTACGCTTTGGCAGTGGTGCCTTAGTAGGGCCATTGTTAGTAATATTACACGCCAAAAGTGCCGTGCCGTTTTCAAGCTTAATGTTTGCTGCGGTGTTATGTACCGCGCTTGCCCAGCTTATCCATTATTTAGTAGACAAAAAAAATGCCTCACTATGAGGCATTGTTCTCTAACTAAATAACTAATTATGCTTCATCTGCCGCTTTAGACACCATCACCATAGCAGGGCGTAATAAACGTCCGTTTAAGGTGTAGCCTTTTTGCATTACAGCTAATACCGTATTTGGCGATACATCGTTGCTTGGTTGAATTGACATGGCTTGATGAAAATCTGGATTAAATTGTTCACCTTGTGGGTTTACAATTTCAACGCCAAATTTAGCTACCGCATCATTAAAGCTTTTCACGGTCATATCAAGCCCTTCAAGTACCGGCTTCAATGATTCGTTTTCTTTATCAGAAAACTCAATCGCACGCTCTAAGTTATCAATTACTGGTAGTAATTCATTAGCAAATTTTTCTAGGGCAAACTTATGCGCTTTTTCTACATCTTGTGCAGCACGACGACGCATATTTTCTACATCAGCAGCAGCGCGTACTACGCTGTCTTTTTGATCATTAATGGTTTGCTTAGCCGCTTCTAGTTCAGCATAAAGCATCGCAATTTCAGCTTCAGGGCTTTGCTCTTGCTCTGCATGTTGCTCAGCTGCTTCAACGGCTGCTTCCACATCGGCTTCCATTTTTGCTACGTCTTCGTTTAATTCTACTTCTTGCTCTGGGTTCTGTGTCTGCTCAGACATATATTAGTTACTCCAATTCTTTACAACTGCGGTAATTATGGGGATTGAATAAAAAGATTCAAGAGTTAGACGTCTCAATTAATTTAAATTCTTGGATTATTTTTTCTATTGGCGCCGATTTCGGACAAATGACACAAAAACGACTTTGATATTCTTGATTTTGAAAATACGGTAAACTAATTACTATCAGTTCGTTACAGTCACTAAACGGTAAGTTTTCGGTAGTAAGCACCGAGACACCATTTTTAAACGCCAATTTATCTTCAACAAAATTTAAAAACGACACGCCAATATTTAAACTTTGCTCACAATCTATTTTTTTATACAGGTAGTTTTCACCAACCACAATGCTGTTATCCGACCCCAGCTTGAGGCTTAGCTCTCGTGTCCATTGTTTTAATGAAGTATGGCAATTTCGCGGTGCGGTATTCGCCATGGCTTGCATACGATATAAGCCTTCCATTAAAGTTTGTTGGCTAAAAACGGTATTTAACCACGTCGCAAATTGATACCGTACCGAGTCACTGGCGTCATCCGGTTTATTAATACAGATGTTATGACTTTGCCCCGCTCTATCTATAAGTAGCATCAACCAGCTGTGTGCATCGAAGTCTAACACTTCCACTCTAAACACATGTTGCGAACGCACCTGCGGCAAGCCAACACAACAACATACTTGATAGCGCTGGCTTAAACCATGCGCGAGCTCTACTAATTGCGTTTGCGTAGGCTGCCAGTAATTTGCTATTGAGGCTAATGAAAAAAACGCCTCAAACCAATAATCAAACCCCTCATCGGTTGGCACTCGCCCCGCTGAAATATGCGGCGAATATAACAAGCCAAACTTTTCTAATCGTGCCATCGCATTACGCACCGTGGCAGAGCACACCGCCATGCCTTTTTGCTTGGCAATTTTAGTTGATGGCACTGGCAAACCTTCGCCATTGCAATACATACTCATAACAGCAGAGAATATCTGTTGGTCTCGTGGGTTTAGTTTCATCATATCTACATCTTGTTTCATGTGCTTTATATCGGGGCAGTGACACGTTATTTCAAGTAATTAGCGGTGCCTTTAGCAAAATTTTGCACGCACCAAGCAATTCCTTATTTTATTGCTAAGATCTGTATTTTCAAACACTTCTATTTTAGGTTACTCTACAAGTATTAAAACTTGCTGTGTATTTATTATGGACTCTCCTTTTAACACTATCGGCCTTATAGGTAAACCCAATCACCCTGATGCCGGAGCCACATTACAACGCCTACATACATTTTTGCTCGCACTGGGCTTTGAGGTGATTGTTGAGAAACGCACGGGAAGCCAACTGACTGATATCCCAAAAGATAAGCTTGTAAAACTGGTTGATCTCGGCGCACAAGCCGACTTAGCTATTGTGGTTGGCGGCGATGGCAATATGTTGGGCGCCGCGCGAGTTTTAGCACGTTTTGACATCGCTGTGATTGGTGTTAACAGAGGCAATCTGGGGTTTTTAACCGATTTAAACCCCGAAGGATTCGAAGCGAGCTTAGAGCAAGTGCTGAGTGGCGAGTATATCGAAGAAAAACGCTTTTTACTTGAAGTAGAAGTGTACCGCCATAACGAGCTAAAAAGTGCCAACTCAGCGGTCAATGAAGCAGTATTACACGCCGATAAAGTCGCCCACATGATCGAATTTGAGGCGTTTATAAATAACGACTTTGTGTTTTCACAGCGCTCTGATGGGCTAATTGTATCAACGCCGACGGGCTCAACGGCCTACTCTTTGTCGGGCGGCGGCCCTATTCTGACCCCAGAGCTCAATGCCATGGCACTGGTGCCGATGTTTCCGCATACCTTATCTAGTCGCCCTCTTGTAGTTGATGCCGATAACGAAATTAGGTTAAAACTCAGCTTAGAAAACACCGATAGTTTACAAGTCAGTTGTGACAGCCATGTGGTACTCGCTTTGCTACCAGGTGATGAAGTGCTGATCAAAAAAGCTGACAAAGAGCTGCGTTTAATTCATCCAAAAAACTACTCTTACTACAATGTATTACGTCAAAAGCTTAATTGGGGTAGTCGGTTATATTAATTTATTGCTAAGCATAGCACTTTAGCGCAAAATATCTGTTTGAATTAATTAACCTTATTAGGAATATACGGCGATGACCTACATTGTTTTTGTTACCATATTATTATTAATTACGTTACTGGGTAGTTACTTAGTTGTTGAAAATAATCGTAAAAAAGCAATCGAAGCGAAAAAAAAGCTGTTTAATGACCGCGTCGCGCAAACCCATACGCGGTTAAAAATAAAGCTCAATGAGTTATTAGAAGCGAAAGTGATTCGCCCTAAATATATGCAACGTTTTCAAGCTATTGTGGGAAACTTTTTTGTTGTTCAGGCGCACACGGAAGAAAATCTGCAAAAATTAGAAGCCATTAGTAGCTTATTAATTAACACCCTTTCTGCAGAATTAATTAAAGTATATCAAAACGATGATAGGCAAAGTTTCGCTGACCGTATCCAGTACTTTGTTGCTGAGCTGCCGCAGCAAGGTATTTTATATAACAAATCGTTTTACCATGACATTTTACCCGCGCTGATCACCACACTGCACACCGAAGAGAATTCGCAAGATACTGATATTAATAGTGATAATGACAGTTTTATTGTTGAGGATACGAAAACACCTCCCGCCAGCTAACACAGCAATGCTGTAACTCGTTAAAATTTAATTTGCAAAATACCAAAACACTGTATAAATTAACAGTTAATTGACTGGATGGATAAACAGTATGTTAATTGGTTTAGAAATTAAAAATTTTGCAATTGTAAGTAATTTAAGCACCGAATGGCAAAACGGCATGACCGCAATCACCGGCGAAACCGGCGCCGGAAAGTCGATTGCTATTGATGCGTTGTCGTTATGTTTAGGTGGCCGAGCCGAAGCGTCGGCCGTACGCCCCAGTAGCGAAAAAGCCGAAGTCTGTGCGCAATTTGACCTCTCTGCTCTGCCACTTGCGCAAGCGTTTTTAGAAAAAAACATGCTCAACAATGCGGATAATGAATGCTTATTACGCCGTGTGGTATGCAAAAATGGCCGTAGCAAAAGCTACATTAATGGCAGCGCTGTTACCGCGGCACAGTTAAAAGAGCTGGGGCAGTATTTAATTTCTATTCATGGTCAACACGCCCATCAACACTTATTAAAAGCAGAGCATCAACTGCAGCTGCTTGACGCGTACGCCGGCCATCAGCAATTAGTAAGCAATGTAAGCCAATGCTATAAACAGTTTGCTAACTTACAAAAAGAATTTAAACAGTTAGAGCTTGAGCAACAACAGCAAGCCGCACAAAAACAACTATTAGAATACCAAGTCGCTGAACTCGATGAGTTTGCTTTGCAAGTTGATGAATTTGAACAAATAGAAGCGGAGCATTATAAACTCAGCAATAGCCACACTATTTTAGCAACGTGCCAGCGTGAGTTACAGCAGCTATACGAAAGTGACGAGCTCAATGCCTGCTCGGTATTACAACACAGCGCGCAACAATTTGCTGAACTGTCGCAGTATGACGAGAGCCTTGCCAGTGTAGCGGCATTACTCGCTGAAGCTGCGGTGCAAGTTGAAGAAGCCAGCCGTGAAGTACGGAACTACACTGAGCAAGCCGAGTTAGATCCGGCGCGTTTAACGGAAGTAGAAAACCGCTTAAGCGGGGCTATGGATCTCGCCCGTAAACACCATATAAAGCCACAACAATTAGTGGAGTTTCATCACACTATTGCACAACAGCTAGAATCAATCAGTAACAATAGCGCTCGCTTAGCTCAGTTAGAAACAGAGATAGCAACAGCACTTAGTGCCTACCAGCAAGCAAGTGAACAACTCAGCCACAGCCGCGCCGCGTATGCCAATACCCTAAACGGTTTGATCAGTGAAAGTATGGCTAACTTGTCAATGGAAAATGGCGTATTTGAGATTGCTTTGACGCAGGAGCCAGAGCGCGCCCCGAATAGCCTAGGATTTGATACCGTGTCGTTTTTAGTATCAACCAACCCTGGGCAGCCATTGCAACCGCTTGCTAAAGTGGCATCGGGTGGGGAACTGTCGCGTATTAGCCTGGCGATACAAGTTATTATCGCACAAAAGGTGACCACCCCGACGCTTATTTTTGATGAAGTAGATGTGGGTATTTCAGGTCCTACGGCTTCGGCTGTGGGTAAACTATTACGCCAACTCGGCAAATCAACACAGGTTATTTGTGTTACCCATTTACCACAAGTGGCTAGCAGTGCCCATCAACAGTTTTTTGTTGCTAAAGAGATAGCACAAGGCGAGACGTTTACTCAGATGCTGCCATTAAATAATGATGGCCGTATTAATGAAATTGCGCGCTTGCTTGGCGGTGACAACATTAGTAAAACCGCTAAAGCAAATGCAAAAGAACTGATTATGGTACACCATTAAAAAGGGTAGGCTAATAGCCTACCCTTTTTATCTAACATGCCTTAATTAATTAGCAACCACCACCTGCCAATCAATTGTGTACGACGTCGCCGCACTCAAGTAGCCTTTCACTTTAAAGGTATACTCGCCCGCTTGATTAATATTAAGTTCAATCACCTCTGGGTTATCAAGAGTGCCCGCAGTCGCTAGATCTTCACCATTGGCGTCTGCAATTGCAAAGTCTAAATCGGCAAATGGCTGCCAACTTAATACCGCTGTTACTGCAACCACGTTGTCGGCCACTGTTACCGTGTGCTCGTCGATGGTGTACACCGGATCAATGCCTTGACCGGTTGCATCAACACTTGCTGATGGACCCATAATGCCTTCAATCGCCGGCATCGCTTCCACTGAATATGACACGCCCGCTTCGGTTAAGCGTCCGTCTACTTCAAAGCGGTCAAATTCAACCACACCCGACACTGTTCTGATCTCAATGTTGTGCGCATCATCCGATAAGCCTTGAATGCTGACCGTTATATTTTCATCTTGTTCGCCTGCCAGGCTCGCGGTTTGGTATTCGATACCATCGATGAGAATTTTTGCTACACCATTCTTAGAAGCGCTAAAGTGTGCTTTTACTCGCTCACCTCTAAAGCTTGAATAGGCAATTTTACCGGCGCCTTTAGCTTTGTTGTAACTACCACCATACGCACTCTCTGATGAAACTTCTTTCCACTTACCCGCATAATTGACTAAGGGGTTGGTATTATCGCCCTGTTGCCACGCACCATTACTCGCATATTTAGTATCACCGGCTAAAAAGTGGTGCATGCGACCTTCGGTTTGTAATGCTAACTCCACGGCTTTAGCCATATTGATGTGTCCCGCTCCCACCTCATGAGGGAGGTACTGACGACCGGTTTCATCAAACATATCATCGGCACTGGCTTTTAAAATATCGTCGATTTGATCCGGCGATAGATGTGGGTTTGCCTCTAGTAACACCGTAGCGGCACCCGCTACAAATGGTGTCGCCATTGACGTGCCGCTCATTGTGGCGTAATAAAGGTGGTATTCAGGGTTCGCTGGATCAATCACTGGGCCCAATGCCGGTAAAGGGGTATTAGCAGCGCGCGCTGAGTAAATTGTTGAGCCCGGTGCAGTAATGTCTGGGGTTTTAATTTCATCACCCGGAACACCGCGGCTTGAAAAGCCAGCTAATTTTCTATCGGGAGTGCCTGCTGCAACATCAATAACCCATGGCGCAACGGCATACACGTTTAAAGTATCGTTATCTGAGCCATCATTACCGGCTGCAAAGGTCACAACCATACCGCGTTTATAGGCTTCAAAAGAGGCTTTATTAATAGGGTTATTCGGATCAAAATTACTACCTGCACCACCGCCCCAGCTATTGGTGATAACATCGATATCGTACTTTTCTTGATTAGCGAGTGAATAATCAAACCCTTGTAATGCATGTAAGATGGAGATTGCTTCACCTGCCCCGATACCAACCATTTTTGCATCCGGTGCAATCCCATCATGTAAGTTTGGGCGTGTATCGTCATCGGCAGACGCCGCACCACTGCCCGCCACGGTGCCCGCAACGTGCGTACCATGACCTGAGCTGGTATCGGTATTTGGCACGCCTTCTAAATTTGCGGTCAGGCCGTAAAGGTCTAAATCGTTGACCAATTTAACATTTTGAATGGTTTTTTCACCCAAGGTTAAATCTGGGTGAGTCGCATCAATCCCTGAATCTACAACGGCAACTACGCCACCTTTACCAGTAAATTGGTAATTGTCGTGCACAAAATGGCCACCGGTAATTTCGCCTGAGTTATAATTGTAATAACGTAATGGCGCATCATAATACACGCTCTTCACGGCTGGGTTGGCTGTTAATTGCGTAATTGCATCTGGCGTTAACGTTGCGCCTACCATAGGCAATTCTTTTAGTGCTAAGTAAGGAACCCCTAAATTTTGCATCACTGCATGTGCATCGCTGGTATTATTAAAACTAATTATGACTTTAATCGCAGAAAGTGAACTAGTTGATAGCGCCTGTGTATCAGTAAGCTGAGCTGATAATTGTGGGCCAATGATCGCTTGCGCTTGAAGTGAAAAGCTACTGACTAAGCCAATACCCGCAAGTAAACTTGAAATTTTAGTTCGCATTATTCTTTCTCCTGGATAATGTTACATTTTTGTAACTACCGAGATATAGTCTCAAGAGAATATGCACAACGATATCAGGGAAAACCCCTACCTTGCGGTAGGGATCCCCCTAGCTTATACGCCTAAGTAATCCATAATGCCTTCGGCCGCATTACGTCCTTCAAAAATAGCCGTTACCACTAAATCTGAGCCACGGACAATATCGCCACCGGCAAATATTTTTGGGTTAGTGGTTTGATGAGTAAATTCCCCCTGCTCTGGTGCGTTAATGCCGCCCCAGTGGTTAATTTCTACACCGTACTTCGCTAACCAGTCCATTTTATGGGGCTTAAAACCAAACGCTAATATCACTTGTGTGGCGGCAATAATATGCTCTGATCCGGGCACCTCTTCAGCACGACGACGCCCTTTTTCATCGGGCTCACCAAGCTGGGTTTTCACCATCTTAACGCCAGTCACATGGCCTTTTTCATCAACTACAATACCTTTAGGTTGCACGTTGTAAGTAAACTGTACCCCTTCTTCTTTGGCATTTTTAACTTCGCGTTTCGAGCCCGGCATGTTTGCTTCATCACGACGATAGGCACAAGTCACACTGGCTGCATTATGGCGAATAGACGTGCGCACACAATCCATCGCAGTGTCCCCGCCACCAAGTACCACCACGTGTTGATTCGCCATATCGATATAAGGCTGCTGAGCTTCAGCGTAGCCCATAACTCGATTAGTATTGCCAATTAAAAACGGCAGTGCATCGTGTACGCCTGGTGCGTCCTCGTTTTCAAGGCCTGCGCGCATACTTTGATACGTGCCCACCCCTAAAAATACCGCATCGTAATCTGCTAAAATCTGTTCAAGGGTAATATCCACCCCCACCTCAACATTGAGCTGAAACTCGACACCCATTTCGGTAAATATTTCGCGGCGCTTTTGCATCACTGCTTTTTCTAGCTTAAATGATGGAATACCAAAGGTAAGTAAGCCGCCAATTTCGGGGTGGCGATCAAACACCACAGGTTTCACGCCATTGCGTACTAAAATGTCAGCGCAACCTAACCCTGCAGGCCCCGCGCCAATAATAGCAACCTTTTTATCGGTCCACGTCACGTATGACATGTCCGGCTTCCAGCCCATTTTAAACGCGGTATCGGTAATATACTTTTCGATATTACCAATCGTAACCGCACCAAATTCTTCATCGAGCGTACACGCCCCTTCGCATAAGCGGTCTTGTGGGCACACGCGGCCACATACTTCAGGGAGCGAGTTAGTGCGATGAGACAGCTCTGCCGCCTCAAGTATGCGCCCAGTGCGGATTAATTTTAACCATTGTGGAATATAGTTATGTACCGGACACTTCCACTCACAATAAGGATTACCGCAATCTAAGCAGCGATCAGCTTGCGAATTAACCTGGCTGGCTGAAAAGGGCTCGTAGATTTCTACAAACGATTTTTTACGTGACGAGATAGGTTTTTTACGTGGATCAACCCGTTGCACGTCGATAAATTGATATACATTTTCGCTCATACTGCCCCCTTATTGCGCCTGAACACGTAGTTCGGCACTACTACGAGCGCGATGCCCGAGTAAACTTTTTACGTCGCTTGATAGTGGTTTCACTAATTTGAACATGGGTAAATACAGCTCAAAATTAGCTAAAATTGTCTCTGCTCGGCACGAACCGGTTAGCTCTAAATGCTCAGCAATTAAACCGCGTAAATGCTCTTGGTGTGACGCCAGCGACTCCAGTGTTACGATTTCAACCAACTCGGGGTTGATGCGTTTTTCACAGTCGCCGCGCTCATCTAAAATATAGGCAAAACCACCGGTCATGCCGGCACCAAAGTTAACTCCTACATGGCCAATAACACACACCACCCCGCCGGTCATATACTCACAGCCATTATCCCCCACGCCTTCAACAACGGCTTGCACCCCGGAGTTGCGCACAGCAAAACGTTCACCGGCACAGCCTGCGGCAAATAATTTGCCCCCTGTTGCACCATATAAACAGGTATTCCCTATAATCGTGGCTTTATGGCTATCAAATGCTGAGCCCAGAGGTGGACGAATAACCAGCTTGCCTCCTGCCATGCCCTTACCAACATAATCGTTGGCATCACCCACTAAGGTCATTTCCAGCCCGCCGGCATTCCATACACCAAACGATTGGCCGGCGGTGCCATGTAGCTCGATTTTAACAGCATCAGCGGCCATACCTTGGTTACCATGCAACGAAGCAATATATCCCGATAACATAGCCCCGACTGAACGGTCGGTATTACAAATACGACTCACCAGTGAAATACCACTTGCTGTGTCAATTGCCTGTTTGGCTTTTGTTAATAAATTTTCGTTTAGCGCACCTAAGTAATGTGAGCTATTAGGGGCACTGCAAAACAACGTTTCACCCGTAGGGTTATTCGGTTGTGTAAGCAGCGCTGATAAATCTATTTTTTGTTGCTTGGCGGTTTTTCCGGCAATCGCTTCTAGTAAATCAAAGCGACCAATCAAGTCGGTTAACTTAGCCACCCCTAAGCTTGCCATTATTTCACGCGCTTCTTGGGCGATAAATTTAAAGTAGTTCATCGCCATTTCCGGTAAGCCGTGATAATGGTTTTGACGCAACGTTTCGTCTTGAGTTGCCACTCCCGTAGCACAGTTATTTAAGTGGCAAATTCGTAAGTATTTACACCCTAGTGCCACCATAGGTCCAGTGCCAAAACCAAAGCTTTCTGCGCCTAAAATAGCGGCTTTAATAATATCTAAACCGGTTTTTAAACCGCCATCGGTTTGCAAGCGAATACGATGGCGTAAACCATTTTCCACTAACGCTTGCTGGGTTTCCGCCAATCCAAGCTCCCATGGACTGCCGGCATATTTCACCGAGGTTAGCGGGCTTGCGCCGGTGCCACCATCGTAACCTGAGATAGTTATTAAATCGGCGTAGGCTTTAGCTACACCGGTGGCGATAGTGCCGACTCCGGGCTCAGACACCAGCTTTACCGAAATAAGGGCTGTAGGGTTCACTTGTTTCAAGTCAAAAATCAGTTGTGCTAAGTCTTCTATCGAATAAATATCGTGATGCGGTGGCGGTGAAATAAGTGTCACCCCTGGTACCGAATAACGTAGTTTAGCAATATAGGGCGTTACTTTTTCACCCGGTAATTGCCCCCCCTCGCCGGGTTTGGCCCCCTGCGCAACTTTAATTTGAATAACATCAGCACTGCGTAAATAATGCGGTGTAACACCAAAGCGTCCAGAGGCGACTTGCTTAATGCGCGAGTTTTTTTCAGTGCCATAGCGTAACTTGTCCTCCCCCCCTTCACCTGAGTTTGAAAAGCCTCCTAGGCGGTTCATCGCAATCGCCAGTGCCTCATGGGCCTCTGGCGATAAGGCGCCAATACTCATCGCGGCCGAATCAAAGCGCTGATACAGGCTCTCTGCCGGCTCTACAGCATCAATACTTATGCCGCTATTTGGTAACTTTAGCGCTAACATATCGCGTAAGGTGGTTATTGGCCGTTCATTCACCAGCTTGGCATACTCAGTATAATCACTGTAATTACCCGAACGTACTGCTTTTTGCAGCGTTTGAATCACATCAGGGTTGTAGGCGTGATACTCGCCGCCATGCACGTATTTAAATAATCCACCATGGCTTAATAATTTGCGTTTGCTAAATGCCAACTTATGTAAGCTTTGCTGATCGTCATCGAAATCACTAAAACACGCCCCTTTAATTCGACTTGCCACGCCGTTAAAGCAGCTATCAACAATTGCATTCGACAAGCCTACCGCTTCAAATAACATTGAACAGCGATATGAGGCCACAGTACTAATGCCCATTTTTGACATTATTTTATATAAGCCTTTATTAATTGCATTGCGATACGCGAGGGTGACTTCACTATAAGGTTTGTTAATTACTTTATCATCGCTCATCGCCACCAGCGATTCATAGGCAAGATACGGGTAAATTGCAGTTGCCCCAAACCCTAATAACACCGCAAATTGATGGGCATCGCGGACACTGCCAGTTTCAATAATAATATTGGATTCGCAGCGTAAGTTATTATCAACTAGACGCTTTTGCACGGCTCCCACGGCCATAGCAGCCGGAATAGGTAAATGCGTTTCATCAAAATCACGATCGGTTAATATCAACATAATACAGCCGGCTGCGGCTTTTTGTTGCGCTTCATCACAAATACGCGTCACCGCGTTTGCTAATCCTTCAGCAGCTGTATAGGTAATGGCAATTTTACAGCTGCTGTAATGCACTTCATCGGCTTGCAACAATTGCTGCATATCGGCATACATTAAAATAGGGGTATCGAACTGCAGACGTTTAGCATGACCGGTGGTTTCATTAAATACGTTTTGTTCACTACCGATACAGGTTGCTAACGACATCACGTGGTTTTCACGTAACGGATCAATCGGTGGATTGGTCACTTGGGCAAACTTTTGCCGAAAATAATCGTACAACGAACGATGTCCTTCGCTCAGAACTGCGAATGGCGTGTCGTCGCCCATAGAGCCGGTGGCTTCTTGACCATTTTCACCCATAACGCGGATCACACTATCTAACTCTTCATTGGTATAGCCAAACATTTTTTGATACTTAACCAAGGTTTCGTCATCAAATGAGCGATTACCCGCATCTTGCTCGGTAAGCTGCTCAAATGGGGTGAGGCGTTTTACGTTCTCTTCAAGCCAGGCTTTATAGGGATGACGTGATTTTAAGTCTTGATCGATTTCATCGGAGTGCCAAATTTTCCCCAATTTAGTATCGATTACTAGCAGTTCACCGGGGCCGACACGGCCTTTTTCCAGTACTTCATCAGCAGTGTAATCCCAAATACCCACTTCAGAGGCTAAGGTAATAAAGCCATCTTGGGTGATCACATAGCGCGCTGGGCGTAAGCCGTTACGATCTAAGTTACACGCTGCAAAGCGGCCATCCGACATCACAATACCCGCTGGGCCATCCCATGGTTCCATATGCATTGAATTAAAGTCGTAAAATGCGCGTAAGTCATCATCCATGGCACGGTTTTTTTGCCATGCCGGCGGCACTAACATGCGCATGGCACGAAACAAATCCATGCCCCCAGCTAAAAACAGCTCGAGCATGTTATCTAAGCTAGATGAATCCGAGCCCGTTTCGTTAACAAAGGGCGCGGCACTTTGTAAGTCAGGTATCAGTGGTGACGAAAATTTGTACGCCCGCGCGCGAGCCCACTGACGATTTCCTGCAATGGTATTTATTTCACCATTGTGCGCTAAGTATCTAAATGGCTGGGCTAACGGCCAGCGAGGCTGGGTATTGGTAGAAAAACGCTGATGAAAAACACAAATGGCACTGGTCATGCGAATATCCGCTAAATCCAGATAAAAGTGCGGTAAATCAGCAGGCATCATCAGCCCTTTGTAAATGGTAACTAACCCCGATAAACTGGCAATATAAAACGTTTCGTCGTTTACTATGCGCTTTTCTGCACGGCGGCGTGCTACATATAAGCGTCGTTCTAAATCTTTAGAGCGCCAACCTTCTGGCGCGCTTACAAAAACTTGCTCAAACCTTGGTAATTGTTTTAGGGCAATGGGCCCGAGCATAGACGGATCCGTAGGCACTTCTCGCCAGCCTAACACCGTCAGCGTTTCTTGTGCGAGTTCTTCGCTTAATATAGTTTTGGCTGTGTCTGCTAACAGCGGATCAGTATTTAAAAAAACCATCCCTACCGCGTAGTTTTTCCCTAAATGCCAATTGTGCTCACTGGCAATTGCGCGAAAAAAGCTATCGGGTTTTTGCAATAATAAACCACAGCCGTCACCGGTTTTGCCATCGGCAGAGATGCCACCCCGATGCTCCATACGATCAAGCCCCGTTATGGCAGTACGGATCAGCCGATGACTTGCTTGACCATTAACTTGGGCAATTAAGCCAAAGCCACAATTTTCTTTTTCTAAACTTGAGTCATATAACATAACTGCTCCCCTTGCTGCGCTGTTAACGTGGATGAACTGCTCGACAATGTGCTAACAGGCGACAAAAATTAGCGTTATTACCACGCTGAGTCAATACTTTTATGAATATATATTCATAAAAGTGAATTTTACGCTTTAACCAAATTCGCAGAATAAAACCACTTAAAATTAACAATCACCATTATATTGCGATTAAAAAGCAATTGACACCGGTATCTATTTTAATTAAATGTAAAATCACAATCGAATAAACCGCAGTTTACGTAAACGTAAGCCACACTTTAGATGAATAAATATTCAAGAACTGGCTTTTATGGTTGGTTTTTGTCCGTTTCTGCTTATTAAGCTTAAGTTTGCTTTTGTATGACTCATTTTTTCAACGCTAAGCGCGCTGTAAAATGCGTGTACATTATAAGGGGGCGCTGTTATTAAATAACCTGAGCGCTGAATAAGAAAGCTATCTCTAGTCGCTATTTTCTGTATTAACTGCGTTGAATTTACTTGCAATAAGCCCGCTATTGACCTGTAAACTCGCCTTGTTTTGACTAAAAATCAGTTAAGCAACTTCAGGTTAAAGAGGGATTGATCGTTTGGTTATTTATAAAGCAGGGTTTGAATGTGGCTGGCGAGAAGATAAAGTGTAGCGTATAGGCGTGGGGTTTACCTGCACGTAAAGGGGGATTGCTTGTCACTAGCTACAATGTGCAGGTGCAGTAAACGACAGCTAAAACGACTCGATTAAACAGCCGATTATTTCAGCATTATAATAAGGCATCAATCATTGCGCTGGTGCGCATAGCAATAATTACCTACGCATAAAATAACAAAACCACTATAAAAGTGGTTTTTGTTATTTTGCAGGGTATGTTAACGCTTTACTCTGCGTCAGCGTCTTTATATTTCGCTGCAGTTTCAGCTATTAGTGGTTGTAATTCACCACGCTGGAACATTTCAATGATAATATCACAACCACCGATCAACTCGCCCTCTACCCAAAGTTGTGGGAATGTAGGCCAGTTTGCATATGCAGGAAGCTCAGCACGAATGTCTGGGTTTAGTAAAATATCAACATATGCAAATGGTTCACCGCATGACATTAATGCTTGTGATGCTTGTGAAGAAAAACCACAGTTTGGTAATTTAGGCGATCCTTTCATGAACAGGATAATTGGGTTTTCTGAAATTTGCTGTTTAATTTTATCAATGGTTTCCATCTACAACCTCAAAGTACGATAGTTTTATATACCTAGGCCTTGAAATAACTCAATGTGACCATAGATCTATAATTTATAATGGGCAAATAAAGCCGCAATTGAAATAGTCTTTAGCAATAGCATTGCTGTTTGCTAAAACTTGAGTAGAATACTCAGCAATTATAGTAACACTATATTCCCGTTTGGTATAGGTAACTGGCTTGTTACAACAGGCATTAACTATTACTAAATGGACTATCAACCAAAAGAAGATGGAGATAAAAAAATGGCATTTGAACTACCGTCACTACCGTATGCAATTGATGCGCTTGAGCCACATATTTCAAAAGAAACGCTAGAGTTTCATCATGGTAAGCACCATAACACTTACGTGGTAAAGCTTAACGGTTTGATCCCGGGTACTGAGTTTGAAAACAAATCTTTAGAAGAGATTGTATGTTCTTCAGAGGGCGGCGTATTTAACAACGCAGCACAAATCTGGAACCACACATTCTACTGGAACAGCTTATCTCCAAACGGTGGTGGTGAACCAACTGGCGCAATAGCAGATGCTATCAACGCAAAATGGGGTTCTTTTGATAAGTTTAAAGAAGCACTAAACGACAAAGCAGTAAACAACTTTGGTTCTAGCTGGACGTGGTTAGTTAAACTTGCTGACGGTACACTTGATATCGTAAATACTTCTAACGCAGCAACTCCATTAACTGATGAAGGCGTAACACCTATCCTAACTGTGGATTTATGGGAACACGCTTACTACATCGATTACCGTAACGTGCGTCCTGATTACCTGAAAGGTTTTTGGTCGCTTGTTAACTGGGAATTTGCAAACGCTAACTTCGCTTAATTAGCGCAATAAGCTAATTTAAAAAGACGCTACGGCGTCTTTTTTTATGCAACTTTTTCTCTGTTTTGCTGTTGCCAAAACAGCCTGTAAAGCCTCTTTGATAATCTGTCAAGGTCATAATATATAATATAAATTTTTAATTTTATTGCACAAAATTCCAAAATCAAGACTAGACTTTAAAAAGGTAAGATATTTTTAAAGTGGGTTTTGGAGGTCTTTATGACGATTTTTGATCATTACCAAGCGCGATACGAAGCAGGCCAAGAAGAAGAGTATACGGTTGCTGAGTTTTTGGACATTTGTAAAACCGACAAATCAGCCTATGCTAGTGCTCCTGAGCGTCTACTGATGGCCATTGGCGAGCCGCAAATGGTGGATACGGCAACCGATGCCCGCTTAAGCCGGCTATTTTCAAACCGCGTCGTTGCCCGCTACCCTGCCTTTGCTGATTTTTACGGTATGGAAGACGCTATCGAACAAATTGTGTCTTATTTAAAGCATGCCTCGCAAGGGCTTGAAGAGTGCAAACAAGTACTTTATTTACTCGGCCCTGTAGGTGGGGGTAAATCATCGATTGCCGAAAAACTGAAATATTTAATGCAGCAAGTGCCGATTTATTCAATTAAAGGGTCACCGGTGAACGATCACCCCCTGTCTTTATTTGACCCAATTGAAGATGCCACCCTACTGGAACAAGAATATGGGATCAAACCACGTTATTTAAAAACCGTGATGTCGCCATGGGCAGGCAAGCGGCTGCGTGAATTTAATGGTGACATTAGCCAATTCAAAGTGGTTAAACGTTACCCGTCGATTTTAAATCAAATTGCAATTGCTAAAACCGAGCCTGGCGATGAAAACAACCAAGATATTTCAGCTTTAGTCGGTAAGGTCGACATTCGTCAATTAGAACACTATGCCCAAAATGACCCCGATGCCTATGCCTACTCGGGCTCATTATGTTTAGCAAACCAAGGGTTAATGGAGTTTGTGGAAATGTTTAAAGCGCCCATTAAGGTGCTACACCCACTGCTTACGGCCACTCAAGAAGGTAACTATAATGGTACCGAAGGCATAAGTGCCCTGCCGTTTAATGGCATGATTTTGGCTCACTCAAATGAATCGGAGTGGCAAACATTTAAAAACAATAAAAATAATGAGGCATTTTTAGACCGCGTCTACATAGTTAAAGTGCCTTATTGTTTACGGGTGACCGAAGAAATTAAAATTTATGACAAATTGCTGCAACACAGTGAGTTATGCAATGCCCCTTGTGCGCCTGGTACGCTAAAAATTTTAGCGCAGTTTAC
>NZ_JBFJHD010000042.1:0-19767 GCF_041613455.1 Pseudoalteromonas sp.
ATTGTTAAAGAACGTAGCGACCGTGTCGCTAGGGATGAGTATAATACACCCATTATTTTTCGAGTCAACACTTAATTTTAAAGTTTCTTTTAAGAAGATTTAAAACCGAAGTTTTACTTAACTCTGTGAGTTGTTCGTGCCTCGCTATGCGTTGGCCTTTCCCGTCTCAGTGGGGTCGCATTATAGGGAGATCCGAAATCAGATCAACACTTTTTTTCGATCTTTTTACTGTTCGCGCAAAATTCAAACAAAAACCGTAAAAACAGCATAAAAGACGCTATATTATGATGCTTTTTTGTGCCGTTCTTTATTATTTTCTATAAATTTCATTGCTATGTTCAATTTAGGCGTTAAGATAGCAAGTTCACAATGTTAAATTAATGTTTATTTCCTGTTTATTGGTAGATCAAAATGAAATTACCCGATCAAAAAGCGTTTATCCTCTCAGTTGTTCTTGCTGTAGTTGGTTTTGTTATCGTTAAATTTGCACTTGCAAGCTTAGCACTAGATGCGGCACTGTTATTTGGTGTTGGTTTATTAATTGGTGGACTTGTTATTGCCGCTATGTCATCTGAAAGCACTGAAGAAGCCGAAGTAAAAACAAAAACTCTTTATGTAGGCAATCTTCCCTATCGTGCAAATGAAGGTGTAGTCCGTGCATTATTTGAAGAGCAAGGCAAAGTGTTCAACGTGCGCTTACTAAAGGATAAGAATACTGGCAAACGTCGTGGCTTTGGTTTTGTTGAAATGGCGCAAGCTGATGCAGACAATGCAATTGCTAAATTGAACGACAGTGAGTTCCAACAACGTACTTTAAAAGTACGTGAAGCGAAACAAAAGCAAGAAGATGATTCTAACTCTTTTCGAACTGAGTCGGATCAATCAGTGTAACTAGCTTTACCGCTAACTTATTACTCGACACACGAGCCGTTGCATAATATTGCAGCGGCTTTTTTGTATCCGCTTTATCAACAACCATTGGCTCACTGTGCTTAAGTAAATAACTCACCCGCTTAGCAATGGCGGCCCCTGAATCTAACAAGGTGACTTTACCATGAAAGTATTGGCTAATTTGCTCAGCAAAAATTGGAAAGTGAGTGCAACCTAATACCAATACATCAACGCTGCTATCTATATTAAGTCGAGCTAGTTCGCTATGTAATTTGTTGCTATCTAAACTTTGTGTAAAAAAGAACTGCTCTGCTAATGCCACAAGCGCGACACTACTATATAAGCTAACTTTACTATTAGTAGCATGTTCGTTGATTAAAGTATCGGTATAAGAGCTTGATACCGTTGCCGGTGTGGCAAGTAATGCAATATGCTTTGACTTAGTTATTTGCGCCGCGGGCTTAATGGCCGGCACCACTCCAACAATAGGAATGGTCGTAATTTGCCGTACTGCGCTCAATGCAGAGGTTGAAGCTGTGTTGCAGGCAATGACAATCAAGTCAACATTCAGTGCATGCTGCTCAATAAAGTAAATCAACGCCGATAAACGATTAATGATGGTTTGCTGTGACTGAGCACCATAAGGCAGTAGCGCGTTATCCATAAAGTAGCTGTATTGAGCATGCGGAATACTTTGCTGAATATGTTCAAGTACCGTGGTTCCCCCTATACCTGAATCAAATACCATAATGTGTGCTGACAAACGACTGTTCCCACTTAACCTTAACAACGGCAGTTTGCCATGCAGTTTTTATAAAAGAAAGTAGTTTAGCTTTACTACTCTGCTAAATTAGCGAGTTCATCTGCCGCTGAATGTAGTTGATTTAAGTGCTCGAACATCGACTTAGTGTAAGCAATGAGCTTATCGATTGCTGGTTGATCTTGATTTAGCCACTGGATGATCCCAGCCAGTTGATTTTGTAACCCAAGATCCTCTGCTGTTTGCAGTACAGTTTTTAACTCGTCATTAAACGGGGCTAATGTTTGTGCCACTGCTTTTTCTGGAGCCGGCTTATACTGTTGGTAACTCTTAACTGTGGCAACTGTTTTTGTTTGACGCAAGTCCATAGAAAAAGCCACCAGCTGCTCACTAGCTAAGTTTAGCTCTTGCGCGTGTTCAAACGCTTTATCTAAATCGCCAGCAAAAAATGTTGAGCTGACATTTTGTAAGTCTTCCATCATTGCATTTATCGCATCTTGCTCGTGTTGATTTAATTCGCCGTTGACTGACATTGAAAAAGACACCTGGCGAGATTGTGCAGTAGTCATTGCAAACGACTTACTATCACCGCTTTGCTGATAACCAGTTGCCGATTGAACTTCAACAGCGTCAGCAAAACTGATACTCACCTCATCACCTTCAGCAGTGGTAAAATTATATTGCGCATTACTGCGCATAGCCGCATATTGAGCTTGGCTTATCATTACACTGCCTGGTTGAGGATTGAAAAGCGCTTGTTCAAATTTGTCGAGACCGTTAAAAATGCCCTGTTGCGATTTTTTAATGCCGTCGGCCATCTCATCATTAAATACGCCGCTGTCTTTGAGTTCATTTACGGCATCGTCAATCCCTATTTGTACGCCTTTACGCGCGTCGCCTAACATACCTTTGAGTTTTTCATCATCGGCACCGTTTGCTTTTGCCTTATTAACTGCACTAGTGACAAAGTCGAGCACATTTTTTACTATTTCATCAACATCAAATAAGGGTTTATCGGCTTTTTTTTCTGCAATCGGTAAACCAAGCTGCTCGGCCATTTTATCGCCCAGCACTTTTGCTGCCAGCTCCCTGCCTCTTTGCTGGTAACTATCTTGAGGAGACGTAATGGTAGGTTGCTGAATATCTGCTTTGTTATTGAATTTATTAATATTGCTGTTTGGCGTGAAACCGTAGTTAGCTATTTTCATGAACTGTCTCCTAAGCATGCGTAGTTTATTATCGACCATCACGGATAAAACTAAAGTTAAGCGCACAAAAAAACAGCATTAATTCTAGCCAAAACTAGACAAATACGCAGCGCCCCCTACAATAGCGCCGATAAACAGATCTTAGATAAGGTAGTAGCGTTAATGGCAGTTATTAAAATAGATACCACACAGTACCAAACGCAGTTAAGTGAAAAAGAGCAGCGTATCAGTGCACAGTTTCAACGTTTTGGTGTGGAGCAGCTAGAAGTATTTAGCTCAGAGCCGACTAACTACCGCCAACGCGCTGAATTTAGAGTGTGGCACGACGGCGATGATCTGTTTCATATTATGTTTGATCAAGCCACAAAAGAGAAAATACGCGTAGATACCTTTGACCCTGCCGCCCCTCTGATTGGCGAAATCATGCAAATCATGATGGAAAATCTTAAACACTGCGACGTTTTACGTCGTAAGCTATTTCAAATAGATTACCTATCAACACTCAGCGGGGAAATTTTAGTCAGCTTGCTTTATCACAAGCCGCTTGATGAACAATGGCTAACTGAAATTAACGCCTTGAAAGAAAAGCTGAGTAGCCAATACAAAATTGACTTTATTGGCCGTGCCCGCAAACAAAAAGAAGTGCTAGGTGATGACTTTGTTACAGAGCGTCTAACCGTTAATGGCCAAGAGCTGATATATCAGCAAGTAGAAAACAGCTTCACCCAACCTAACGCTAAAGTAAATATTAAGATGTTAGAGTGGGCACAAGCGTTATGTAAACCGCTTAACAACGATTTATTAGAGTTGTACTGTGGCAATGGTAACTTTTCAATTGCGTTAGCGGGTTCGTTCAATAAAGTACTCGCTACCGAAATATCAAAGTCGTCGGTGCATTCTGCACAATACAATATTGCGCAAAACAAAGTAGACAATCTAGATATTATTCGTATGTCGAGCGAAGAATTTACCCAAGCAATGAACGGTGAACGCACTTTTTCTCGGTTAGAGGGAATTGATCTAAAAAGTTACGACTGCCAAACCATTTTGGTTGATCCCCCTCGAGCCGGTATGGATACACTGACCTGCGATTTAGTGGCTAACTACGAAAATATTATTTACATTTCGTGTAACCCCGACACACTAGAGCGCGATCTCGATCACTTAACTCGCACGCATGAAGTTAAACGCTTTGCAATATTTGATCAGTTCCCTTACACCCACCATATTGAGTCAGGTGTTTTCTTACAAAGAAAGTAATTAATGGGTTAGCTCATCTATTGCCAATACGCAGACACAAAAAAAGCTCCCTCAGGAGCTTTTTTATTTAGCCGCTATTACTTATTAGCTAAATAGTTAATTAATTTAGTGATATCTTCTGGCGTGCTTATACCCGAGTCACGACCTAAATTTAATTTATATTTACCATTAACAATAAAAGTCGGTACACCACGCAGTGCCCCTTTATCTTTAAAGTAATCTTGGTCGCGTTTCATTTTTGAACTTAAGGTGCGTACTGAAAAGCTATTAAATAATTTATCAAACTTCTCGCCATCCACACCCTGCGCTACAAACACGTCTTTTACGTCGGCTAATTCATTAAAGTTAGCCCGCTTAGTATGAATATGGCTAAACAGCGCTGCAATAATTTTATCTTTTTGTGGTAACACTTCAGCTGTTGCTAATGCTTGGCTGATCATTTGTTGATGCTCGCTATCGCGTACGCCAACAAAATCAACGTGGCTCTTTTTAAACTTTACGTTTTTATCAAGCTTAGGTTTAATCTCAGCAATCACAGCTTCCATATTATTACAAGCAGGGCAGTAAAATGAGAAAAACTCTTTAACTTCTGGTTTTCTTGTGGCGCGCTCAGATACTACATCGTAATGAACGCCTTCTTCGTAGCTTGCAGCAAAACTGCTTGCTGATAGCGGCAGTAATAATGCAACTAAGCCTGCTTTAACTAATTTTATCATTATTATAAAACTCCAAAAAAATTATAGTGTAAGTAAAAACGTAACTAGCTCATCAAGCTCGGCTTGGCTTTTGATGGTATTTAAGTTTATTTTATATTTGTCATTAACAATAAATGTAGGCACGCCTGTTAGTGCACCTAATTTTGAATATTTTTGCTGCTTTTCTTGCATCGCACGCTCTGCTGAAATAATCGGTAGGCTTGCAATATCTTGATTAAACGTTTCGTTATCAATGCCGTTTAGCGCTAGTAACTGTTTTAGGTCTTTTATATCGGTTAACGGTGCGCGCTGCACATGAATACTGTTAAAAATTTTCTCGGTGATTAGATCTTCCTGACCGTGTTTTTTAGCAACTAAATACGCCAAGCTTAAATTACTTTGTGACTCAGGTGAAACACCGCCTAAAAAGTTAACGTGATTTTTTATAAATACCGCCCCGTCTGGTAGGTTAGCTTCAATAGCTTTTGCTACCGGTTCAAATTGAAAGCAGTGTGGGCAGTAAAATGAAAAGTACTCGGTTACCTGCGGTGAACTACTTTTTTCTACATTAATAACTGTGTATTGGTTATCTGCTTCAAAATTTGCCGCCAACGCTGCAAAGGGTAAACAAATAAGAAGTAGACTTAATTTTAGCTTTTTTAACATGTGTGTCTCATTTCATCTTTATAAAAATATTATGGCAATAATTTTAATGGCGCTTCTTGCAATGCGGCAAGCTGTTCTTTAAGCGCTAAAATTTGTTGCTCCCAGTATTTGTCTTCTGCAAACCATGAAAAGTTCCGCACAAATGCCGGATCGCTCCAACGTTTTGCCACCCATCCCATATAATGGATGATACGCATCGCGCGTAGCGGCTCTATTAACTTAAGTTGTGCGTGATCAAAATCACAAAACTCTTCATACGCGGTGACTAAGGTGTCTAACTGTAACAGCTGCGTTTGTCGATCGCCACTGAGCATCATCCATAAATCCTGAATTGCAGGTCCTTGGCGGCTATCATCTAAATCAACAAACATTAATGCATCCCCAGCCCATAATATATTACCCGCGTGACAGTCCCCGTGTAAGCGAATTGTGTCTACGTTGTTATATTGTATTTGCGCTTGGTCGATCACTAAATCTAAAATGGTATAGAAGGCCGTTTTGAGCCCCATAGGCACTAAGTTACTTGTTTGCAAATGAACTTTTGCTGTATGTAAGTATTCTTCGCAGGTCAAAGTGGGCCGCTGCGTAAACGCTTTGGTTTTAGCTACTTGATGCATGCGACCAATTAAACGCCCCAACACATCAAGCTGATCTAAGTTGTCTACTTCAAATAATCGCCCACCCACACTGGGAAATAAAGTAAATAAATAACCTTGATGTTCAAACAAGCTTTGTCCATTGTGTAGCACAGGCGCAACGACCGGCACTTCAGCTTCCGCGAGCTCAAACGCAAAGTCATGTTCTTCTTGAATTTGCGCTTTGCTCCAACGCTCTGGGCGGTAAAACTTAACCACATAGCGCTTGCCACCCTCTGCAACAAATTGGTAGACCCTATTTTCGTAGCTGTTCAACGCCAACAAACCAGACTCTACATATATACCAACGCTTTCTATCGCATCAAGAATAAGATCGGGGGTTAAATCAATAAAACTAAATTTACTCATACGCCTCTTATATAAAATAAAAGCGGGATATTCCCGCTTTTGTTAATTAGTTATCGTGCTTTAAAAAAGTTACTCGAGCGCTCTATGCTATTGTCAGGCTCATTGAGCGGTGCAAGGACAAAGCTAAATTCGGTAATAGGTGCTGCTAAGTCATACGGATCCATCACTAACGATAATGGTACATTATATGACTCCCCAGGATTTACCGTAAACCTTTGCTGGCCCAAGTATTTAAAATTGTCGAGTCCCGTTACGTTAATGGTAAACGTTTGTTCATACTGCGCTTTATTAATCACTTTTAAAGTGTAAGTGTTTTCTACCAGGCCCTCAAAGTCAACACGATATAACTGATTACGGTCGCGTATTATGTCAAAGTCCATTGGCTTTCTAAGGGCTATATTAGCCACTAACGCACTGCTTAAAATAACTAAAATAACAATATAACCAATTATTTTTGGTCGCAATGGGTTGGTTTTATTATCGGGGGTTGCAAGGTTGCGCTCGGTGGTATACGAAATCAGGCCACGGGGATAGTTCATTTTATCCATTACCCCATCACAGGCATCTATACAGGCACCACAGTTAATACACTCGGCTTGTAAACCATTACGAATATCAATGCCCGTCGGGCATACTTGTACGCATAAGTGACAGTCAATACAGTCGCCCTGAGTTAAATCTTCATGCGCTATCTTACGTGACCGCGGGCCACGGCTTTCTCCGCGTTTTTCATCATACGCCACGGTATAAGTATCTTTATCAAACATTGCAGATTGAAAGCGAGAATAAGGACAAATATGCAAACACATAATTTCGCGCATCCAACCGGCGTTACCATAGGTGCAGGCTGCAAAGAAAATAATGCTCAGCAGTGCATAACCACCCACATTAAAGGTAACAAAATCGGGAAGTAACTCACGTATAGGGGTAAAGTAACCCACAAATGTAATGGCGGTATATAAAGAAAAAACCACCCAACTGGTGTGCTTGGCTGTTTTACGCCAAAATTTATCAAAATCCATTGGCCGTTGATCAAGTTTTTTACGCTGATTAGCGGTGCCTTCAAGTTTTTCTTCAAACCAAATAAAAGTAAAGGTCCACACCGTTTGCGGGCAAGTATAGCCACACCACACCCGCCCATAGAAGGTGGTCACCAAAAACAGCGCAAACGCAGCCAACATAAAAATAAAGGCTAAAATGGTAAAGTCTTGTGGCCATAAGGTTAAACCAAAAATATTATACTTTTGACCGATCAGGTCAAATAGTACCGCTTGCTGGCCATTAAAGTTGAGCCAAGGTAATAGCATAAAGGCCAATAAGCCTAAAAAACCAATCCGCTGTCTTAGTAACTGATGCAGCCCTTTAACGGCGCGCACGTAAATACGATTACGGGGATTGAAACGATCGTGTTGCCGACTTGCATCGGGTTGTTGAATCTTCACTTCAACCGGTATATTTTTCACTTTAATTTGCTTGTCCATCGAAGTTCCTCAACGCCGCTTGGAAATAAAATTCAGCTATATACAGTACTTGCTAAAAAGTCACTGAAACCAAGTATTGAATACTTTCAGATATTTCAGAAATACCTAACTGCTGCTAATCATTATAACAATATTGGCTAAAATTACTGGCATAGATTGCTAATATTTTATTCGCCGTAGTTACTTGCTTTTCAAATGCATTTTATTACACTGCAACATCGCTTTATGTTATTTGGATCAAAGATCATCGCGTTATGAAAAAATTTATTATTTTAATCATTGTGGTACTTGCGTTTTTTACCATTGATCATCCTCTGGTAAAAGAGCCTAGAGAGCGCTTACTAGGAGAAGGAGTGAGTTTCATAAGTGAAGCAAGTAAAGTTAATCGTGGTCCTGTGGCGCAAATGACAAAAAATAACATTAGCGCACAATTATCATTATCGGAATCAGAACGCGAGTATGTCGAAAAAACATTCACCACAGACGATTCCGTGCAGTTATTTCACTTACGTTATTGCCGCGAACGTGATCTAAACTTGTATTTTTACGCCGATCGTTTAAATACGGTATGTAAAATAGCTGCCGAATCATTAGCACAAAAGCGAGCCAAGTAATGGACTTTTCAGGACTCAATAAAAAAGCCAATGATTCATTTCAGCAGCAGCGTAATATGCTAAAAAAATTAGCACAAGGTAAGACGCTGCACTGTGAAAAGTGTAAGGGAGTGCTAACCTTAGATTTGGCCACCAGCGAGCCGGGGAAAGGGGTTATTAAATGTAAGCAAGGCTGCACCGACATTATTTTAGAGATAGGCGCTTAAAATCAGTAAAGCGCCTGAGATGGCCGCTTAATCGTCCCATCCTTCATCGGTATATAAACCGCTATTAAGTGCCACAATTTCCACCAGCTCTGCAAAGCCTAGTGCAAAATCTCCCATTAACTCATATTGCTGCAGGTAAAGTTGTTGCTCGTCAATGCTGTTTTGCGCAGCAATTTGGCTTAGGGTACTACTATCAAGTGCGAAAAAACTCAAGGTAGCCTGGGCAGTTTCTAGTGCTTGTTTATACTCTAGCGCTAACGCCTCAGCATTCAGCAGTTTTTGCGTATACTCGTTGCTTGCGGTTAAAAAGCCACGGCTCCAATTTTGGCAATAATCAGCACTAAACGTTGCTGGTAATTTATAACCCACTTCAAATACTTGCTCGCTTATTTGATGATATAACGCCATAAACAAAAACAGCACTTCTTCATCTAAATCGTTAGCTAAATTAGGTACTATGGTGTCTAGCCATTGATGTACCTCAAGTGGCTCTGGCGAGCAAATTACCCCAAAGAGGTATCCTTGGCTTTGCGCGAGTGTCATTGCCTGTGGCTGCGTGCTTAAAAATGTGCTGAGCTGCGTAGCATGCAGCTCAGTAAACTGGGGTATTTGCATTAAAACTTCTTACTTATTAAACATTAAAAATTGAGCGGGTAACGCCCTTGGCTATCTGGACGACCGAGGAATTTAACCGCATCATGAACATCTTTAGGAAGGGTTGCATCGGGCTTTACATAGCCTAATACTTTGAAATCAAGGTTAGCTTTCAGCGTGGCATCGGCCTCTAGTCCTAAGCGGTTATCTGGGTCTACCACAATAGCCACATCACCCGATTTACAACTGAGATTACCCGCGAGCGGGCCAATATTAAACCAGCCGTTTAAGCCTTGTACATCGATGTCGGGGCTCGCTATTTCCCCCTTTAGCATGTCGCAATAGGGGTTGCCAGAACTATACTCAACTAATTCTAAAATGACTCGCCCTTTGGCTGTGACTGGTAACGGCAGCTGCAAACGCTGCATCGCTCTTTCTACGGTAGACCGCACTACGGCATTGCTTATATTCACTTGGTGATTAAATAACCCCACACTAATGTCTGCATACCCCGAAATATCTGCACGTTCACGCGGGTCGCCAAATCTCACTTTAGCAGTTAATTTACCGCTTAACAGCGACCACCCTGCAATATCCCAGCGCAGGTTATTCAGCTGCTCACCTTGATAACGTACCTGGATCATCTGCCCTTGCCATACGGTACCGGCACTTTGCCCTATTGCTAACTCTTTGGGTAAATAAGGTTTCGCTAAATCGAGCGCTACCACAGTCGGCAGCTTAACAATGCAAAAGACAATAAAACTGAGTAAAAAAACGATCGATAAAATTATTATTTTTTTCATTAATTAGTTCTCTAGTACTAAGCGGCTAACGCGTACATAACCCGACTTATCATCACGGCTGAGATCTAAGTTTTCAACTTTTAAGCCATATTGATTAACCAGTTCGTCTAACCACGCTATTAAGCGATTAAACTCTACCGAATCGAGCGTTAACCGTAACGAATTGCTGCTCGGCTGCATTTTGCTAATATTAATATTATAACGGCCACGCGTGGTGTTCACTATTTGACTGATGTTTTGATTGCTCGCGACTTGACTATTGCCAGCCTGTTTTAGCTTTACGATGCTTTCATCAACCCAGGCTAACAACGCCTGTTGTTTCACTTGCGCCTGCTCCGCACGCTCTATCGCGTTATTTAACGGCCTAAATATCCCCATAACTAAAACAAAAATAACAAAGATAACCGCCGCAACGAGCACTAATTGCTGCTCTTGCTCTTTAAGTGAACGCCAATATTGTGTTAACTGCTTTTTCATACTGCACCTCGCAGTTTTATTTCACCAACCACAAAGTCACCATCGTTATTTAACGACCCTTGCTCAACCGTGACCCCTTGTTGTTCAAGGATTGCTTTAACTTTACCAAAGGTTTGAAAGTCTTTTGCTCGAGCACGAATACGCAGCTCATTACGTCGGTTGTCATAGCGCAGTGTTTCAGCCGTAAAGCCATTTACTTGTGAAAATACCGCCACTAACTCGCTACTAAGTGCTAAAAAACCACCATTACTTGAGCCTTGTACCTTTGCCAGCGCGCCTTTAATTTGGCTTTTTATCAAATGTGGCCGTACTTTAGTGCCTGGAAAAGCGGCTTGATAACGCGCCACCACTTGCGCCTTTGCGGCCTCTAGTTGTGTATTTAATTGCTGTAGCTCTAACGCTTTAATTCCTATAGAACAAACTAGCGCGATTGCTGCCAACACTGCGGCATTTTTCCAATATCCCCACCACAGTGAGCTTTTCTTTTTCAGTTGGTAGGCACCTTGGCGCAGGTTAAACTTAACTGAGTCTAATTGCTGGGCAAATAAGGCTAGCGGCAACTCATAGGCGCTGGTTTGCGCATGTAAATTGACCGTTTCAGGAAATTGCTCGGCCGGGCTAAAGTGTTGTATATCGGGGTTATCTAATGCCGTAAGGTAGCCATTTAACCAGCTGCCTTCAACCGCACTTATTTGCCATACTCCGTGCCTAAATAACCATTGATTATTAAGCTCGATAGCCGTTACCGCCCCGTCCTCAGCTAAGGGCAATAATAACGCGTCGGGTAATATTTTATATACCGATAAGTTATGCTCTGCAAATAAGGCTAACCATTGCTCAAACCATACTCTGTCTGTCATAGCAACACGCACCGCATGTTGCTGATCAACCATGACAGGTTCACCAACGGCAATAAATAACTCATCTATGTCGCAGGCAACGTCTTCTTCAAGCATATAGGGCAATGCTTGCTCTAACTTACGGCTCCATTTCGTCGGTAATACCACGGTTTTAAGCTGCACCTGATCGCAAGGTAATAGTACCACCACCTCACGGCTTTGTGCCTTTTCGTCAAGCTCACTTAAGTAGCTGGCATTGGTAAGCTCACCACTGGCTATTATTTGTTGTTCTTGTGGTGAGTATATTAACCAATTAACTAAGTCTTGCTCGGTTTGACCCGTGCGGATCAACAATATTTCTGTCACTGTACGCCTCCAAATTTTCGCGCCAGTACCGTTACTTCACCATCTTTGGCGTGGAGTAATGTGGTCATCGAAAAACGCAGGTCGACAAATTTTGCCTGCGTCTGTAATTTAAAATATTCACTTTTAATACTAAACAGCGTTTCAACCGCTTTAACGTTTTGCCCGCCTTGCTGCTGTACTTGCTCAAAAAAAGCCTCTATGCTTTCAAACCCTGCTTGCGGGCGTGCCGCAATCACTGCTTCGGCACCCGATAAGCTCAGTTCGTCAATTAACGCACTGAGAATTAGCGCCTGTTCAGCGGCTAAGGTATTCACATTGATAGATAACAATGTACTGCCGGGTATAACACATACATAGGGCAGCACCTTTTCCATTACTAGCGGATTAAAGCCTTTAACTAGCCGCAGTTCTGATGGCGATGCAAACAAACTATTGGCTGTCATGTAAGGGAACTGCCTTGATAAGTATTCACCTTCTTCAGCTCCTGAACGATAGGTAATGCTATCCGCATCGAGCCAATCAAATACGCTATCCGCCATTGCTTCTTCAGATTCATCGGCCGGTAAATCTTCTATATTTTCTAATAACGCAAACAAGGCTTTATGTGCCGAATTGGTTTTACTGGCACTATTGGCATCGGGTTGTTGCGCAAGCGCGTTTAAATTTAAACACGCCTGTAAATCGGTTATTTTGCCACTCAGCGTGCCGTGCTCAACGGGGTATTCTACATCACCTTGCTGCGCCCATATTTGCTCAAGCGTGGTTTTATCAGGGTCATCTTGTTTGCTCTGTTTCAGCGCTTTAATAGCCAGCTGCTCAGCGCCGTAGGCGTACCATTTCGCTTGTTGATGCCCTTGTAAGTTGCTACTTTTTTGTACTTGCAACATTAAGTTAGCACTCATTTCAACCGCTAAAATTGAGGCTAAAGCAACAATAAACAACACAATCACTAACGCGGCACCGCGCGATGAAGAATACTGCATTACGGCCCCTTTTCAGCTTGCTCTGAGGCTGTATCGTTTTGACTGTCAGTATGAGTTGCGGTGCTGTCGTGCAGCACTTCCTTACCGAGTCCAGGCACTAAAAATACCCGCCTAATTGGCTCTGCATCTTGTTGCTGTAAGGTAACCGCCACCGCTTTTGGCAGCCCTTTAATATCCCACTGACTCTGCCACTGATTGTTATCATCTAAAAATTCAAACTTAAGCTCTTCAATATTTTTTAACACCACTTGTACGCGTGGCTCCATGTTATCCAACTGATCGACATACACGCGATAAACGCGCTGTAAATTATCATCGATCACGCGATAGCCCACTGCTTGTAGTTCGGAGCGTGGCAATAAATTAATTGGGTTTATCCAACCATCGCGCACAAAGCCGATACCATCATATTGGCTTTCTAAAACATAGCGCCCAGCAATAACATAGTTGGGCTGCACATCCCCCGCTTCATTGCGCACGCTACGCTGGGTCATTTGGCTAAAATCTTGATCCATCAATCTAAAGGTGGTTTGCAGCGCGTTTAACTCGGCAATTTTATCGTCTGAGGCTTCTTTGGCGCGGGTAGTGGTATCTAATATTTGATGTGTCGCCATAATTACAAAGGCTAAAATGCCTAATGCTACCATCACTTCAAGTAACGTAAACCCGCGCTGCTTCACTTATTTTTTACCTTTATTTAAGTAAGTAGCAAGCTCATAAACTGAGTTTTCATATTTTTCATCACTAAATACATTAATGGTTAGTTTTACAAATTCTTTATCTGCCGTCGGCTGGATATCTTGACGCCAAAACCATTCAACGCCCGCCATTATCTCACTACCGCGTAGGCCATCTTTAGCTTGCCATTGCTCACCTTTAGTGCGCTGCTCAACTAAAATATTTTCGGCCACCCACGACCCGTAGGTTTGCTCTTCAATCGTTGATAGGTGCTGTATATGCTCACTGGTTGCTTGCATAGCCGCAATGCCGGCCATCGCACAAATACTTAATGCCACTAACACCTCAAGTAAGGTAAACCCTTTAGCATGCTGCATTATTCTGGCTCTCGGCGTAAATTAACTGGCGCAGTAAACTCACCTTCAATAAAATAAACAGGCTCGCTTTGCGCTTTTAGCTCAAGTGTTAGCTGAAAAGCACTTACTTCTCCCGAGGATAATATAAGCACTTGCGGAATTTTTAGTTTTTTAAGTTCTAATAAACTGTCTTCGTCGCCGCTCATCAGCTCACGCCAATTAGCTTGTTCAAGTAAGTTATCTGCAGCCCAGGCTAAATCGTCTAAGTTAAGGGTGAGCTTTAAACGTGGATCAATATCTATGGGCTCAAAGAGTGCTTCTCTGTCGAAAGTAATCCATTTTTCGCCGTCAAACACTAAAAACTCAAAAACATCTTCTGCCAGGTGAAAACCCAGCTCCACTTGATTTAACACCGCGAACTCTGCCGCCATATTAATGGTGGTATGTAGCCTAAGCGCTTGCGTGTCGAGCTCCTCTTCCGCTGAGCCTTCTAAGCTGTATACCACCATTTTGGTGGCAAAAGCGATAATCACTAATACCACTAAAATTTCTATTAAACTAAAACCACGGCTATTGCCACGCACTTGCTCGAGGCTTACTCGCATAGTAAGCCTCGAGGGTTAACGTATAACAAACAGCCGTGATTCATACACATTATTGCTGCTCTTCATCCCAGTTGCCGATATCATCTTCAGTACCCGCTTCGCCATCTGGGCCTAAAGAAAAAATATCAAATTTACCAATCTCGCCTGGGCTAATTAACTGGTAATTGTTACCCCATGGATCTTCGGGTAACTTACTAATAAAACCGCCTTCAGGAAAACGCTTGGGGATGGGCTCTATCGTGGTTTTATTAACCAACGCTTCCAAACCTTGCTCTGTGGTTGGGTAGCTCTTATTTTTAAGCTTATAAAGGCTCATTGCATCTTCGAGCTGCTGAATATCTAAGTGCGCTTTATCGATAGCGGCTTCTTCTTGTTGGCCCATAATATTAGGTGCCACAATTGACATGATCATGCCAATGATCACCAGTACCACCATTACTTCTAGCAAAGAAAAACCTGATTGTTTCTTCATGTTATTACCTCTTTATTCCAAAAACATTAAACAATGATTGGTTTAGTAAACCAGTTGCTTATTATTACGTTAAAGCCCTACCGCTTTATTCATGGCCATTATAGGCTGTAAAATTGCCATAACGATAAACAACACTATAACAGCCATAGACGCTATCATTGCAGGCTCCAATAGTTTTAGCGATACATTCACCATACTTTCAAACTCACGATCTTGGTTATTAGCCGCTCGCTCTAGCATTTGCTCCAGCTCACCCGATTTTTCACCACTGGCAATCATATGCAGCATCATCGGTGGAAACAACTTAGTTTGTTGTAAGGCCGCTCTTAAGCTCGCCCCTTCACTGACTCTGTCAGCGGCGTCGGCCACTGCTTTTTTAATTTTTTCATTGATCAGTACATCACCCGAAATTCGCATACCTTCCAGTAATGGCACGGAGCTTGACGATAAAATACTTAAGGTACGGGCAAAACGTGCGGTATTAATGCTGCGCGACACTTTGCCAATGCCCGGCATATGCAGCACTTTATCATCCCACCAAAAACGAATTTTTGGCTGTTTTAACGCATGTTTAATGCCAACGGCTAACACGGTGATCACAATTAAACTAATAAACCAATAATTTTGCACAAAATGACTGCCTGCCATCACCCATTCAGTGGTCCACGGCAATACTTGCTTGGTTTTTTCAAATGTTTTAAGTATTTTAGGCACCACAGTACCCAGTAATACCGACACAATAGCAATAGCAAACACCACCAAAATAGTTGGGTACACCATGGCTTGGGTAATTTGGCTGCGCATATATTGGCGCTGCTCGGTATAGTCTGCGAGTCGATTAAGTACTTGATCTAAGTGCCCTGACTTTTCCCCTGCGGCCACCATGGCACGATACAAATCGTCAAACACATGGGGAAACTCACTCATACCATCGGCAAGCGTATACCCTTCAACGACTTTGGAGCGCACTGACATTAACATACGTTTTAAACGGGGCTTTTCACACTGCTCTGCCACAGCCATTACGGCCCCTTCAACCGGCAACGCCGACTGAATTAACGTCGCCAATTGCCGTGTGATAAGCGCCAGCTCTGCAGTAGAAATACTGGGTTTAAAAAAACTACCAAACAACGGCGCTTTTTGACCTTTCACTTGTTTATCGCTTTGCGCAGCGGGCACCACTTCAAGTGGAGTTAGTTTTTTCTCACGTAAAATTTGGCGGATCTGTTTGGCTGTGTCGGCTTCTAAAATGCCTTTTTTTTCTTTGCCGCGACCATCTAGTGCACGATATTCAAACGCCGCCATTGTTAACCTTCCTCACGGGTAACGCGCAACACTTCTTCAAGGGTTGTTTTACCCGCGAGTACACGGCTACAACCATCTTGACGAATGCTTGGGCTCAGCTTGCGAATGTATTTTTCTACACTTTGCTCGCCTTTACCATTGTGGATCATTTCACGTATGGTTTCATCGACCACTAATAACTCATGAATACCGGTACGGCCTTTATAGCCATTAAAGTTACACGCTTCACAGCCTACAGCACGATAAATGGTTGGCTTGCTTGCAAACGGCACTCCAAGTAGTTGGCATTCTCGCTCATCGGCAACATGTTCTTCTTTACAGCTATTGCACAAGGTGCGCACTAAGCGTTGCGATAACACGCCTAACAATGAAGATGACAGTAAAAACGGCTCAACGCCCATATCTTCCATACGGGTAATAGCACCCGAAGCCGTATTAGTGTGCAGCGTCGACATCACTAAGTGACCGGTAAGTGACGCTTGCACGCCGATTTGTGCGGTTTCTAGGTCGCGTATTTCACCTACCATCACCACATCGGGATCTTGACGTAAAATAGCCCGTAAGCCTCGAGCAAAGGTCATACCTACTTTGGTATTAACTTGGGTTTGCCCTATACCTGGAATTTCGTATTCAATCGGATCTTCAACGGTTAAGATATTCCGATCGCGCGAGTTAATTTGACTCATACCCGCATATAAAGTGGTACTTTTACCCGACCCGGTAGGGCCCGTTACTAAAATAATGCCGTGCGGTTTGCTAATTAAGCTGGCAAACAGTTCACGGTTTTGCGCGGTCATGCCTAAATCTTCTAAATTGAGTCGCGCATTATTTTTATCTAATAAACGTAGTACTACACGCTCACCAAAGCTTGAAGGCATGGTCGATACCCGCACGTCAACCGCACGCCCAGCAATACGTAAACTAATACGACCGTCTTGCGGGATACGTTTTTCTGCAATATCGAGCTTCGCCATGACTTTAATCCGCGACACTAATAGTGAGGCTAACTTACGGTTCGGTTTCAGCACTTCTTTAAGCACCCCATCCACCCGAAAGCGAATGAGTAGCTCTTGCTCAAAGGTTTCGATATGGATATCGGACGCGCCTTCTTTAATTGCCTCACTCAACATGGCATTAATCAGCTTGATAATCGGTGCATCATCGTCGCCGGCGAGTAAGTCTTCTGTTTGTGGCAGCTCATCAACTAAGGAAAATAAATCGACTTCGTTACCGATGTCTTCCATCATTTGTTGCGTTTCTGAACTATCGCGCTGATACGAAGCTTCGAGTAACTGTTCAAACTTATCATCGGCTAGCTGCTCAAGGGTAAAACCATGTCCGGCAATACGGCGCACTTCCAGCAGTACCTCTATATCGAGTTCTCCCCGATAATATACCGTGCGCTGCTCTTTGTTTTTACTCAGTAAAACGCCCGCACGCCGCGCATACGAAAAGGGTAAGCGCTTAGTGGGTAATTCAACTAGGTCTTCATTGGTTAATAGCTCACCGGGCTCAAGTGTATTAGCATGAAGCTCGCCCTGGTTTATCTCATGGTTCGCGTTAGTCATCTTTACGCTCTTGTGCATTTTCTTTACGCAAATACTCTTCATAAGTAGGAGGCAGTATTAGCTCATCATTCCACTCGGGTAAAATAGGTGCATCGCTCATCGGCATTAGCTCAATACCATCTTGCTGTTGTTTATACTGCTCACCACGAATAAAGTTATATTTATTAAAGCTGAGCTTATTCATACTCACTCCATCACGAATAATGGTGGGGCGAATAAAGACAATCAAGTTACGTTTACGGCGCGTAGTATTGGTTGATTTGAATAAATGGCCTAAAATAGGAATATCACCAAGTAACGGTACCTTAGACACACTTTCTTGTACGTCTTCATCAATTAAGCCACCCAGTACGACCATACCGCCATCATCGGCCATGACGGTGGTTTTTATGGCGCGTTTATTAACCGAGATATCAACCGCAGTGGCCCCGCTTACACTCGACACTTCTTGTTCTATGGTCAATTGCACTGCTGAGCCATCATTAATTTGCGGCGTGACTTTAAGCTTTATACCCACTTCTTGGCGTTCAACCGTTTGAAATGGGTTGGCATTATTACTACCGGTTTGTGAGCCAGTAATAATTGGCACTTCTTGACCCACTAAAATGGACGCTTCTTCATTGTCCATAGTGGTAATAGACGGCGTCGCAAGAATATTTGAATTACTGTCGGTCGATACTGCTTGCACAATTGCGCCCCAGTCATTTTTTATAACCCCAAGGGCAAGACCATTAATACCACCTAGCAGAGACGCTAATGGGCCATAATCACCATCGGTGGTTTCTTCATAAGTGGTGACTGTACCTGTCTCTGAGCCAATAATATTTTTTTGCTCTTTTTTGTCACGGGCTTGCTCAGCCGCGACCGCCAACGATCCCACCGGAACAGTCGTGCCGTTATTAAATTGCAGCATACCGCCTTGCTCTGAAATCCACTGCAAGCCAAAGTTAATACCATCACCTTCCATTACTTCAATGATGATAGCTTCAACCAATACTTGCGCGCGGCGAATATCTAAACGTTCAATAACCGATTCAAGCGAGCGCATTGTGTCGGGTTGCGCCGTAATAATTAACGAATTTGAGTCAGGGTGTGCTTCAATGCTGGTTTCATTGTTACTCCGACTGCGGGTTTTGGTGGCACTGCCTTGAGCATCTTCGGTGATTGATTTACTCACCCCTTGCAGCACTTTAACTAAATCTTCTGCTTTGGCGTAGTTTAAGTAAAACACTTTGGTATTACCTTGGCTTTCAAGCTCACCATCTAAGCGTTTAATAAGCTCAATTGCGCGGCTACGCGCTTGGCCTTCACCACTGACTATCACACTATTAGTACGGCCATCGGCTACGATTTTAGGAATTAAGAATTCGGGAACACTGCCCTTGCCACTGTCTTTATAGATATTGTCGACCACAGATACCACATCATCAGCGGTGGCAAATTTAAGCTTTACAATGTCAACGCGCTTGTCACCGGCTTGGTCAACGGAGCGAATAATTTCCACTAAACGATTAACCGATGCGGCGTGCCCTGTTAGCATCATCACGTTTGCAGCATTAAAGTTAGCAACATGACCGCCATCTTTTTGATCGCTAAATTGTCGAACTAATGGCCCAAGCTCTTGTACACTCACATTTTTTACCCGTACAACACGGGTTATCATCATGTCACCACGAGCTTGGCTGTCTTCACTAATAAGCGGCACATTAGACTTTTTAGCATCAGAACTTTTTTCTATTTTTATAATGTTATTGTCCATTTCAATGGCCGAATAGCCATAAACTTCTAATACATTTAAAAAGAATTGATAGTAAAGCTCTTCATCCATTAACTCGTAACTACGCACATTTACTTTGCCACGTACGTTAGGGTCAATGATGATAGTTTTATTGAGGTTTTTGCCAACAATATTAATAAACTCATTAATATCGGTGCC
>NZ_JBFJHD010000043.1:0-19495 GCF_041613455.1 Pseudoalteromonas sp.
TACAAATGGGTGAGCAACTTAAGTCTAATCCTTTTGAAGGCTTAAACCTAAATTCAGTGTTTGAAGGCATGAAAGATGCGTACGCAGGTAGCGCTTTTCAAGTTGAGATCCCTGAGATCCAAGCTGCATTTGAAAAAATTAACGAAGAGATCCAAGCTCGTCGTGAAGCAGAATCTAAAGTATTAGCGGCTGAAGGTATTGCATTCTTAGAAGAAAATGCAAAACGTCCTGAAGTTACTGTTACTGAGTCAGGCCTACAATACGAAGTGATTTCTACAGGTGAAGGCGAAAAGCCAACTGCTGAATCAACGGTTCGTGTTGATTACCACGGTACATTAATTAACGGTACTGTATTTGATAGCTCATACGAGCGCGGTCAACCAGCTGAGTTCCCAGTAGGTGGCGTGATCAAAGGTTGGACTGAAGCATTACAAATGATGCCAGCAGGCACTAAATGGCGTTTATACGTTCCTCATGAGCTTGCTTATGGTGAACGTGGTGCCGGTGCTGCAATCGCACCTTACTCAACACTTGTTTTTGATGTTGAACTACACGAAATCATCGCTTAATAGTTTTAAGTGTTGATTTGAGTGTTAGTGTTAGCACTCAATAAAAAGCCGCATTCATAGTTATGAATGCGGCTTTTTTGTATTTGCTAGCTATAAACGTAAAATAATTTAACAGCCCCTGAGAAGAGGCTGTTGCATTAACGCAGATTAAAAGTAGCCACGTATACCCACGCGGATATTTCTGCCAGGTAACGGCGCGGTGTCTTTTATAAATGAGCTATGTACAAAACCAAGTTCATCGGTAATGTTATCGACGTTGATATACAGTTGTGTATCCAGCTTACCTAAATCTAGCTGATAGTTAGCTTGAGCATCAAATAAGGTATAACCGTCGGTTTTAGTCTCATACGCGGTAATATCATTTTGCGAGAAATAATGGGTACCGGTTAATGAAAGCTGCCAATTACCGACATTATACGCTAACTCAGAGCCTAATTTGTTGGCAGGGATGCGCGGCAAGTTTTCATCGTCTTGCTTTAATTTCGCTCGCGTCGTGTCACCGAATACTTTTATCATAGTGCGTGAGTTAAGGTTATAATGGGCATCAAACTCTAAACCATAAAGCTCAGCGTCTTTACTGGTAAATTGATAAACCGCCACACCATGGTCATGGCCGTTGTTGGCTTGCTCTAAGCCATGCTCTTCATCAAACACTAAACCGGTATTTTCTTGAAAGTAAAAGTTTTTAATATCGTTGTAAAAAAAGTTTACTGTGTAACCAAAGTCACCGCTAAAGCGTCTAAAGCCTAAATCAAGATTGGTAGAGGTTTCTTGTTTAATATTGTCGGGTTCAAAGTGCGCTTCACCGTCTTCAATATGATAACCAAGACCAAGCTCATAGGTACCAGTTGCAATGTGCAAGCCATTTGATAACAGCTCTGCAGAGAGCGGGGCACGTTCAGAGTGAGATAAACTCGCAGCAAAGCTATGGCCAGGGGTATATTGCCAAATGGCACCGACAGAGGCACTTACGTTAGTGAAGCGTTTGCTGTAGTCAACTGCTTCTTCAGTGGCGTGCTCCGTGGCGTCATGATCGTGATGGTGCGCGGTGATTTGGCTTTGTATTTTATACTCTTCAACACGGGCGCCCAATTCTAGCGTAACATCACCAAATTCGCGTTCTTCTAATACATAAACTGCATGGCTGGTTGTAACACTTGCCGGGGTAAAGGCTTCTTCGCCGTTAGCATCGTAATCAGAATCACTGTAGTGATAACCCACCATACCGTGCCAGTCAGCTAATCGATGCTCTACGTTTAAACGGGCTTCTGTGGTGTTGTTTTTAAAGGTGGTGCCCACTTCGCCGTGTTCTATTTCGCTGTGCGTATAGTCGGTATAACCTAGGCGTAAATTAATGGTTTCTACCCAGTTATTATGTAGCGCATAGCTTATCAGGGCTTGCCAACGATCTTGCTCTAACTGAGCATAAACGGGAGTTTCTTCATGGCTTTGCTCATCGTGGTGCTCTTCTTCGGCTGCATGGTCGTGTGCATGTTCATGTCCGTGGTCATGCTCGTGACCAGGAATACCATAGTCTGTTTTTATTTTGCCATAAGATACACCCACAGTAAGGTGTTCACCTACATAGCTGGTACCAAAATTGACTGTTTCACTGTCAATAAAGGTATTTTCTACTGAGTGTTTACTTTCAATATCACCGTCTTCGTGGATCTCATTAAATCGAGGCGTTTGATAATCATCGCCGCTGCGCTTAGTGCCATCAAAATGGAAGTTAAAATTGTTATAACCGCTTTCGATTTTAGCAGCCAAGGTATTAGCGTTAGATACTGAGTCGTGACTAAATTCAACGGCACCGGTTAATTCATCTATATTATTGGTCGGAATACGGTTATCAACCACGTTCACCACACCGCCAATGGCGCCTGAGCCATAAAGTAGGGTACTAGGCCCGCGTAATACTTCAATTTGTTCGGCGGCTAAACTGTCGCTAGAAGTCGCATGATCCGGACCGATACGTGATGCATCACTGCTATCTAGGCCGTTTTGAGTGATTTTAACCCGAGGGCCATCTAGGCCACGTATAATAGGGCTTGATGAAACCGGACCAAAGTAGCTGGCGTTAACACCCGGTAGGCCTTTAAGCGTTTCACCTAAAGTTGGTTTTGCTTTATTGCGCAGCTCGTCTCCTGCGATCACATTGACCGGAGAAATCATTTCTAAACTGTTTTTATGCAAAGCCGAAGCGTAAACAACCACGGTTTCGATAGAGGTTGGCGTTAAAGACACCACAATATTGTTAGACGCATCATTGATAGCAATACGTGAATCGCTGTAGTTATCTTTACTGATATGCAGTTGTCCAGCATTATCAACATCGATGCTAAATTCACCGCGTTGGTTGGTTGTAACGCTTTTAGATTTGCCGTGCACATGCACGGTGGCGTTTTCAATGGGTTTGTTTTTATTGTCTGTTACTGTGCCATTAATTGTGGCGGCTAATACAGATTGAGAACATAAAACAGAAAAAATTGCAGAGGAAATTAATGTTAGCTTTGTCATGAGTCTTTTAGTTAGTAGTTGCTACGTTGTGATATAATATAACACTACAAAAACAACTAAGCAATAATGTTATAGTATAACTTTAGTGGCTACTGATGGCATTAATCCGCACAATTTAATCTTCAGCTTGTTAACAAATACACAATTTTTTGCTCAAAAAAAGCTAAACTCTAATACTTTAGTTTAATATTGGTTAGCTGTTTGTATTGCTTGCTGTCGTACCATAATATCTGCTTAACAGTTATCGCAAATGCTAATCTATTGTTTTTATTGAAATTATATCCTGTTGACAATTTATCTATTGACAAAATTAACAGCTTACCTACTATGGTTGAATCTCATACTTTATTTTGTTTTATGTTTTTATTACGAAAAAGTAGCTGCTGATCATAGCATTCATATAAATGGTAGAGTTTGAATAACATGCAGAGATTTAAATTAACAGACCAGCACGGTTTTACGCTAATTGAATTAATGATAACAATCGCCATTATCGGTATTCTCTATTCAGTGGCGTTACCTAGTTATACTTCTTATATGCAGCAAAGTAGGCGCGCTGATGTACAGCAAGTATTGCTCCAGCAAACTGCCGTGTTAGAGCGCCAGTACACCCGTGTAGGTGGCTATCCCGACAGTTACGTTTTTCCCGCATCGGATTATTATTCATTCAGCTATCAATCAGATGCCACAGCAAGCAGCTCTGATGGCAGTGAGTTTACATTGACAGCAACTCCAAAAGGGGCGCAGAGTTCAGATAAGTGTGGAGCACTGGTTGTTAATCAAAGTGGCATAAAGAGTGCTGGAGCCGCTAAATGTTGGTAAACACACGTTTGGGCTTCACCCTTATCGAAATGATGGTGGTATTAAGTGTTATAGGGCTATTAGCTGCCGTTGCAACGCCTTCTTTTAGTAGTTTTATTAACCGAGACCGGCTTGTGACTAACGCAAATCAACTACATGGTGTGTATAAGTTCGCCCGCAGTGAAGCCATTAAACGCGAACAAGCAGTGAGTATAATTGCCGACGAGGAACAGTGGCAAGTGCAGAGCGAAATAGATGGCTCGCAAACAACACTTAATGTGTTTACCGTGACTCATGACAGTATTGAAATAAATTTTGCGGATGTTGCTATTTCCAGTAGCGGTGAACTTGATACGAGTTATCAATTTAAAGTTATAAATAATAATGACAAAGAAAATTACTTTCTGCTGTGTATTTTACAAAGCGGACAAAGCTGGTTAGTAGAAGGACCTGCAACATGTTAGTTAACAATAATAACGGGTTTTCATTACTTGAAGTGATGATAGCGATGGTGGTCGCAAGTGTCGGGTTATTAGGGTTAGCAGCAGCGCAATTAAAATCATTGCAATATATCACTAATAGCTTTAATTATACGGTGTCTATTATCGAAGCTAATAATGTAGTTGAGCGTATTTGGCCACACTTATGCGAGTTACAGCAAAGTAACCCCAGCTTGTACAACGACGCTAATTTTAGAAATTATTTAGCCCCGCAAAACACAGCGTATAGCTTAACTTTGCCGGCCAATTTTTCTAATGACCTTAACGTTGCAGTAAGTTGGGAAGATAAACGTTTGACCGACAACTTAGAAAATCGCGTTGTGCTGACGGGGAGCTTCCCACAGTTACCGCCAGGGTGTGTGTAATGAGCGTATCTAACCGTAAACACGCAGGTTTTACATTAATAGAGCTGATGGTTGCCCTAGCTGCAGGGATGTTTTTATTAGCAGGAGTAAGCCTTGCTTATTCTGCTATTAATACCACAACCAATACCGCCAAAGGTTTAGAAAATGCACTCGAAGTGATCCGTTTTAGTAGTAATGTATTTACTCGTAGCTTCAAACAAACAGCAGCCAAGCCACACTATAGTAATGATATTTTATTTGTGCAGCAAAATGCGGGGGCGCGGGCGTGTACCGGAGAGCAGATCAATACGCCTTTTATTGAGCAATATAGCCATCAAGGCGACGCATTATTTTGTGATATCGGCGACGGTAAAATTAAAATCCTCAGAGGGATCACGGCTATTAACTATACCATTACTGACGAGGTAGTGACGGTATTTGTGACTCCGGAAAATTTACCAGAGCAGTTTAATAACACATTGGCAATTGATATTGCCTTGTCGCAAATTGTGATGAATAAGGCGTTTGGTTAATGAAACATACATCGGGTTTTACGCTTGTTATTGTACTAATACTCACTTCGATTGCCTCTATTGTGGTGTTAAGTTCACTGAAAGACACGGTATTTCAAGAGCGACTAAGTGGCAATTTTCAAAAGAAACTCAATGCACGATTAATGAGTGATAAAGGCGTATTTGCCAGTATGGAGCAATTACAACAGACGGTTGAAGGCGATCCGCTGATTAGCCTAAACGATTTAGTGGCAGCGAATACCGGGGTCTCGGGTAGCGGTGAGCTCAAAGGCAGCCAATTTAACGGCACAATTAAACTTGATGATGATGGTAATATAGTGGTCTCAAGCCTAGGTAAACGTTTTGAAGGCGAAAATACCCTGCAAGCAGTGTTTGAATTTGTCCAAGGTAGCAAAGCAGGGCCGCCGCAGTCAGAGTTTCCAGAAGGCGTGACTGCGTGTTCAGGCGTTGCATTTGCCGGACATGGTGAAGTAGACAGTTATGACTCTTCACTAGGAGATTATAACGACACCTTGCCTGATGGCAGCCAAAATAAACAGCATGAGTCCATAGTGCAGACTTTAGGCAACCAATCTGAAGTTACCTTTAAAGGTAATACGCGTATTCAGGGGAATGTTGTTGCTTCGGGCGATCTATTAATTGAAAGTGCCGAAATCTCGGGTAATGTGCACAGTAATGGTAACCTCACAATTAATAATAAATCGACTATCGGCGGGGATGTGTCGGTTGTTTTAGATTATCAGCAAAGTGCAGACGTGGGCGGGAGTATTATTGCCAATGGGAATATCTACATCGCAAGTGGTTCTTCGGTTGGGGGCAATATACGTAGCAGAGCACATGTAACGGTGATCAATACCTATGTTCCGGGCTATCTCCTTGCCAATCAAGGTGCGAGCTTAAACAATGCTGATGTTGCCAACGGAGTGCAGGTACTTGGCGATTTCTCGCAAGTGAGTGGTGAGCTCAATGCCGGTAATAATAGCGACGCATTGCTTGTTAAAGGGTTTGTTAAGCTGTCAGGTGACGCTCAGATCAAGGACGATAAGTTACGTTATGCCACACCGCCGAGAGTGGGTGAGCACCAATTTCCAATAGGTCATAAATATTGGTTTTCGCCATATCATGTCAATTATGATGAAATAAACATTGCCGAAGTTCCTGAAGTTGAAGTTGTAGAAATAGCTACTGTCGTAGAGGGGGGGAGTCAATGTGATCCTTTAAACTTACTAAAACAAGTTGATGCTGCAGCGCCTTCAAGTAATGGTCCAGATCTTATTGTTGGTAACAAAGGCGTGTTGCCAATGCAAACGATGCACGCAGAATTTACTGTTCCTAAAGGCAGTTCCCCAACAGGAGAGATCAACGCACTGGATAGCAAGTTTTTAGATGTTAATACTCCAATGTATTATTTTAATGATGCCCTTATTAAAGGGCGTTTAGAAATTGCCGAAAATCATCATGTGGTGATGTACATTAATGGTGACTTTACGTTGACGGCATCAGGTTCAATCACCATTCCAGACAACAGTAGTTTAACCTTAATAGTCAAAGGTAAAACAGATCTTCGTGCTAATTCTACCGTGAATACTCCAGTGTATGGACTCACTCCAGAGGGGCGGCCAGTATTTAGTATATATAGTAGCTATGTGGGGGCTGATGAGGGAGTAAAACTTTCTGGTGGTCATAAAATGATTTATGCAGCTGTTTATGCTCCGTATACACAAGTTAATGTTACATCCAATGCTGGTTTTAAAGGCTCCCTATTAGGCGAAACGGTTACTTCTAAAGGCGGTGGAAGCATTCATTATGATACGGCTTTAAAAAATGCCAGTTTTGGTGGTGAGACTGGCGGTGTAGCCGTTAGCAGTAAATTGATATTTAAAAAGTGGATTTTTGCACCTTACGCAACCACCGGCGATGAAGAAGATGATGATGAGTATAACGATGAAGCTGACGACAGCTAACGTCGCCGCTTTAGTTGTTAACAGAGTTACTTTAAGCTGATGCTAATGTCACCTTGTGGTTTACAACAGCACAATAGTATTTCACCGTCGCGCACAAAGGCGAGCGGCTCTTCGCTGTAATCGACACTTCCAGAAATCAAGGTCGCTCTGCAGGCGCCGCAATAACCTTCACGACATTGATAAGCAACTTCTATTTTTTGTGATTCTAAGCATTGTAGAATAGACGGGCAGCCAGTGCTAAATTCTATGCACTGGCTGTTATCTGCAAGTGTAATACTTGCAGTGGTACGTTCAGTCATTATAAATCAAAGTCACCGAATTCAGCGGCATCAACTTGCGAGTCGATTTGACCTACTAGGTAGGAGCTGATCTCTGCTTCTTGCGGAGCCACTTGCACGTTATCAGATACCAGCCATGAATTGATCCATGGAATAGGGTTACTGTTATTTTTAAACTGTGCCGGTAAGCCTAGCGCAGTCATGCGAGCATTGGTTATGTATTCCACGTATTGACATAAAATGTGTTTGTTTAAGCCAATCATAGAGCCGTCTTTAAACAGGTAATCTGCCCATTCTTTTTCTTGCTCTGCTGCATCAATAAACATTTGAATTGCTTGTTCACGACACTGTGCGGCAACGACTGCCATTTCCGGGTCGTCTTTACCGTCTTGCATAATATTTAAAATATGCTGCGTGCCAGAAAGATGCAGTGCTTCATCACGTGCAATCAGCTTGATGATTTTGGCATTACCTTCCATTAATTCACGTTCGGCAAAAGCAAACGAACAAGCAAAACTAACATAAAAACGAATCGCTTCTAAAATATTTACCGACATCATCGCCAAGTAGAGCTTCTTTTTCAGCTCAAATAAATTAACCAGTACCGTTTCACCGTTAATCTCGTGCTTGCCTTCACCGTATAGGTTATACAACGACACAGCATTAATTAAGTCGTCATAGTATTTAGTCACCGCATCGGCGCGCTCACTAATTTTGTCATTGCCGACGATATCATCAAAAATCAGTTCAGGCGCTTGCGTTACGTTGCGAATAATGTGCGTGTACGAACGGCTGTGAATGGTTTCACTAAAGGCCCAGGTTTCAATCCATGTTTCAAGCTCAGGTAACGACACAATAGGCAGTAGCGCGACGTTTGGTGAGCGACCTTGTACACTATCAAGTAAGGTTTGATACTTTAAATTACTTAAAAATATGTGCTTTTCGTGTTCGGGTAGCGCTTGAAAGTCTAAACGGTCTTTACTGACGTCAACTTCTTCAGGGCGCCAGAAGAAAGACAGTTGTTTTTCTATCAGTTTTTCAAAAATAGGGTATTTTTGTTGATCGTAACGCGACACGTTAACGGTTTGACCAAAAAACATTGGCTCTTGCATTTGGTCATTATGTTTACGACTAAAAGTAGTATAAGACATGGTTATCACTCAAAAAACGATTATAACAAAGCGGGCAATGAAGCCCGCTTAACAATGTAAAACTGACGCGTTATATTTTACACGCGCCGCCTGCACAATCATCATCTTCAAGATCTGGGGTGTCCTCTTGAGCGTCTGATGCACCGTCACGGGTGTTGTGGTAATACAGGGTTTTTACGCCAAGCTTGTAGGCACTTAGTAAGTCTTTTAACAACACTTTCATTGGCACGCGGCCGCCTTCAAATTTACTCGGATCGTAGTTTGTATTAGCCGAAATTGCTTGGTCGACAAATTTTTGCATAATACCAACCAATTGTAAGTAACCATCATTAGAAGGGATATCCCATAATAATTCATAGTTATCTTTTAAGCGTTCATACTCAGGCACTACTTGCTTTAAAATACCGTCTTTACTTGCTTTAACGCTTATGTGACCACGCGGTGGCTCAATACCATTAGTTGCGTTTGAGATTTGCGACGATGTTTCTGATGGCATTAACGCACTCAGCGTTGAGTTACGCATACCGTGCTCTTTAATGCTGGCACGCAGGCTATCCCAATCAAGGTGCAATGGCTCATCACAAATTTTATCTAAATCACGCTTGTAGGTATCGGTTGGCATAATACCTTGTGAATAGGTGGTTTCGTTAAACAGAGGACACGCACCACGTTCTTTCGCCAGCTCATTTGATGCCTTCATTAAGTAATATTGAATTGCTTCAAATGTTTTGTGTGTCAGTGCATTGGCGCTGCCATCTGAATAACGTTTGCCGTTTTTAGCTAGGTAATATGCGTAGTTAATCACGCCTATGCCGAGTGTACGACGTCCCATAGTGGCATTTTTAGCGGCCGGTACTGGGTAGTCTTGAAAATCAAGTAAGTTGTCTAGGGCACGTACCGCAAGCTCTGCAAGCTCTTCTAATTCATCAAGCGATTCAATTGCGCCAAGGTTAAATGCCGATAACGTACATAAAGCAATTTCACCGTCTTCGTCATTGACGTTACTTAGTGGTTTAGTCGGTAATGCAATTTCTAAACACAAGTTAGATTGGCGAATCGGCGCAACGTCGGCAATAAATGGGCTATGGGTATTACAGTGATCGACGTTTTGTAAGTAAATACGTCCGGTGCTGGCACGCTCTTGTGCAAACATTGAGAACAACTCAATAGCTTTAATACGCTTTTTACGAATGGATTCGTCTTGCTCATATTTTACGTAGAGTTCATCAAACTTGTCTTGATCTTCGAAAAACGCATCGTATAGACCTGGCACATCTGATGGGCTAAATAAAGTAATGTAATCGTCTTTTATCAAGCGTGCATACATCAGTTTATTAAATTGCACGCCGTAATCTAAATGGCGCACACGGTTGTCTTCTACACCGCGGTTATTTTTAAGTACCAGTAAGTTTTCGACCTCTAAATGCCACAGCGGATAGAACAAGGTGGCTGCGCCGCCACGAACACCGCCTTGCGAACAGCTTTTAACCGCTGTTTGAAAGTGCTTATAAAACGGAATACAGCCGGTGTGGTATGCTTCACCGTTACGAATATGGCTGCCTAAAGCGCGAATACGCCCCGCATTAATGCCTATGCCGGCACGTTGCGATACATATTTAACAATCGCCGATGACGTTGCGTTGATTGAATCTAGGCTGTCGTCACATTCAATCAGTACACACGAACTAAACTGGCGGGTTGGGGTACGCACACCCGACATAATAGGCGTTGGTAATGAAATCTTAAACGTTGAAACCGCATCGTAAAAGCGTTTAATGTAATCAATACGCGTGTCACGTGGGTAGTCAGAAAATAAACTGGCAGCCACTAAAATGTATAAAAACTGTGCGCTTTCATAAATTTCACCGGTAACACGGTTTTGTACTAAGTATTTACCTTCTAGCTGCTTCACTGCTGCGTAGCTAAAATTAAGATCGCGGCTGTGATCTAAGTAGGCGTCTAACTCATCCAATTCGGCTTCGGTGTAATCAATTAATAGGTGCGCGTCGTAACGTTTTTCCTCAACCATTTTTGTTACATGATCAAATAAACGCGGTGGCTCAAACTGGCCATAGGCTTTTTTACGCAAATGGAATACAGCTAAGCGAGCAGACAGGTATTGGTAATCAGGCGATTCTTTAGAGATCTGATCTGCGGCAGCTTTAATGATGGTTTCGTGAATGTCTTTGGTACGAATGCCATCGTAAAATTGAATGTGAGACTTTAACTCAACTTGCGATACCGAAACGTTATTTAACCCTTCGGCTGCCCATTCAATAACGCGATGGATCTTATCAAGATCTAACGGTTCTTTACGGCCGTCACGTTTGCTTACAGATAACTGTTGGTTCATAGTTTTGCCTGTATTCCTTGGAAATTAAGTATTTTGACTAATGATTAATACGCAACGAATCGCGTATTTATTCATTTATTATTGTTTACACCTGCACCAGGCGAGTTTTATTGAATAACATTTAGCCACAATATCTGGTGTTGTTCAAATTAGAGATCACAAGATAGTGTGGTCAGCGCAGTTTTGCAAGGGACAGAAATCTCACTTATTGTGGATAACGTTGGGATAACGCCATTGTGTTAGTGAGCATTAACCTTCGACCAATCGATTAAGTTGAAATTTACAAAAATCAACTCAGGATCGACTAAATTTGCCCTTTTTGAAAATATATTTCGACTGCTTTTTTTATCACCAAGCTGGGTGTGTAAACTAACATAATCACAATATATAGTGGTTAATAATTAACATGGCACTATATATGGTTAAATCCACAAATGGGAGTTTGCCAATTAAAATCGGCTTGCCAGCTTAACGCAGTCGCTTTATCGGGTACATAGCCCCACAATGCGGTGGCGGTGTGCATGCCGGCTGCTTTACCGGCTTCAATATCACGCTCAGCATCGCCGATATACAAACAGCGACTAGGGTCAACGTTCATTAATTGTGCGCAGTGTAGTAATGGTAACGGCGAGGGTTTTGCTTCGGCTAATGTATCACCACTGACAATCACTTGCGCATTTTTTAACGCAGGAATGGCGGCCACTAACGGCTCGGTTAAAAAGCCGGGCTTATTGGTCATTATTCCCCATTGGATGTTTTTTTGCTCAAGGGCGATAAGTAGCGGTTCTATGCCGGCAAAACACACTGTATGGCTGGCGATGCTTGCGGCGTAGGCAGTTATCAACTGTTGAATGAGCGTAGCTTGATCTTGCTGTGCCCAATGCTCTTTGAAGCCAGCTGCTAAAAGTGCTGCAGCGCCATTAGAGGCGACAGGGCGGTATACCGTGGCGGGGACTTCGGCTAATTGGTGGTTGCGTAACACCGTATTTAACGCCGCGCCTAAATCATCGGCGGTATCGAGCAAGGTGCCGTCTAAATCAAATAAAAAGGCATCGTATGCTATTGGTTGGGTGATGTGAGAGTTAGCCATTACGCTAACTTCTCAAAATGAAGGATGTAATTGACACTGACATCGGTATTTAATGTGTATTGTTTTGATAATGGGTTATAGCTTAAGCCTGCGCTGCCGCGTACTTTTAAACCCGCTTGCTCGGCCCAGGCAATTAACTGTGCGGGTTTAATAAATTTTTTGTGATCGTGCGTGCCTTCGGGCACCATTTTTAATATTTTTTCAGCGCCTATAATGGCGTATAAATAAGCTTTGGGGGTTTTATTTAGGGTTGAAAAAAACACATCAGCGCCGGGTTTTGCAAGTTCGGCGACGGCGTGAATAATAGACGCTGGATCCGGTACATGCTCTAACATTTCCATACAGGTGACCACATCAAAGCGCGCTGGATGTTGCTCGGCAAATTGCTCTGCCGGTACTTTAATGTAATCGACCTTTACCCCTGTCTCTAGGCTATGTAATTTAGCCACCGTTAACGGCTCTTGGCCCATATCGATACCGGTTACGTCAGCGCCCATACGTGCCATGCTCTGGCTTAAAATACCGCCGCCACAGCCTACATCTAAGGTTTCTTTGGCAAACAAGCCGCCGCTTTTGTTGGCTATAAAGTCTAACCGTAAGGGGTTAATTTCGTGTAATGGCTTAAATTCGCCGTCTAAATCCCACCAACGCTCTGCGATGGCCTCAAATTTTGCAATTTCTGCATGATCTACATTTTGATGTTCGGTCATAAAATACTTCCTCGTCAATCTGGGGCCATTATATAGGGCTAAATTGCTAAATCGCAAAGTTTTGCGCCTGTAAATTAAAATTAATTGTGGTAGCATGTTTGTTTAGTAATAATAGCAAATACTCTTGGTACCTAATAGTGGGTATTTAAGAGCAGATACTGAAGGAATGTGATATCAAATGACTGATCTCGCCAATGAAATTCTGCCAGTCAATATTGAAGACGAGTTAAAAAACTCCTACTTAGATTACGCCATGAGTGTAATTGTAGGACGTGCATTACCAGACGTACGTGATGGTTTAAAACCAGTTCACCGTCGCGTTTTGTTTGCAATGAACGAGCTTAGTAATGACTGGAACAAACCTTACAAAAAATCGGCCCGTGTGGTCGGTGACGTAATCGGTAAATACCACCCACACGGCGATAGTGCAGTTTATGACACCATAGTCCGTATGGCACAGCCATTCTCACTGCGTTATATGTTAGTAGATGGCCAAGGTAACTTCGGTTCGGTAGATGGTGATTCAGCAGCGGCAATGCGTTATACCGAAGTACGTATGGCAAAAATGTCGCATGAGTTATTAGCCGACTTAGATAAAGAAACGGTTGATTTCGTTCCTAACTACGACGGTACAGAGCAAATTCCTGACGTATTACCAACCAGAGTGCCTAATTTATTAGTTAATGGCTCTTCGGGTATTGCGGTAGGTATGGCGACTAACATTCCACCACATAACTTAACCGAAGTGGTTAACGGCTGTTTAGCGCTGATTCAAAACCCTGATTTAACTATCCATGAGTTAATGGATTATATTCCAGGTCCTGATTTCCCGACAGCGGCAATTATCAACGGCAAAAAAGGCATTGAACAAGCCTACTTAACGGGTCGTGGTAAAGTGTACATGCGTGCCCGCGCGGAAATTGAAGTGGATGAAAAAACACACCGCGAAACCATCATAGTTCACGAAATTCCTTATCAAGTTAATAAAGCGCGTTTGATTGAAAAAATCGCTGAGCTCGTAAAAGATAAAAAAATTGAAGGTATTAGTGCACTACGCGATGAATCCGATAAAGACGGTATGCGTATCGTTATCGAAATTAAACGTGGTGATGTTGGCGAAGTTATCTTAAACAACCTATACGCACAGACGCAGTTACAAACTGTGTTTGGCATGAACATGGTTGCCTTGATTAATAACCAGCCTAAGTGTTTCAACTTAAAAGAAATGCTTGAAGAGTTTATTATTCATCGCCGCGAAGTAGTTACCCGTCGTACGGTGTTTGATCTACGCAAAGCGCGCGACCGTGCTCACATGCTAGAAGGCTTAGCAATTGCACTGGCAAATATTGACCCAATTATCGAGCTTATTCGTAATTCACCGACTCCAGCTGAAGCTAAAGTGGCACTAACAGCGCGTTCGTGGGAGTTAGGTAACGTTAAAGCGATGCTTGATAAAGCTGGCGAAGATAATGTGGCACGCCCAGATTGGTTGGCAGCTGAATTAGGTATTCGCGATGGCCAGTACTATATTTCTGAGCAACAAGCCCAAGCGATCCTAGATTTACGTTTACATAAACTAACCGGCTTAGAACACGAAAAAATTCTTAGCGAATATCAATCACTATTAGATTTAATTGCTGAATTACTAAATATTTTATCAAGCCCTGAGCGTTTGATGGAAGTGATACGTGATGAGTTAGTTGAAATTAAAGCGCAATATGGTGATGAACGTCGTACAGAAATAAATGCGGCGGCGCACGATATTAGCCTTGAAGACCTTATTACCGAAGAAAACGTGGTGGTTACACTATCGCACGAAGGTTACGTGAAGTATCAGGCATTGTCTGATTACGAAGCGCAGCGTCGTGGTGGTAAAGGTAAATCAGCGACGAAGATGAAAGATGAAGACTTTATTGAACGTCTTCTGGTTGCGAATACTCACGATACTATTTTATGTTTCTCAACAGCGGGTCGCTTATATTGGCTTAAAGTGTATCAGTTACCATTGGCAAGTCGTGCCGCGCGCGGTAAGCCGATTGTTAACTTATTACCTCTTGAAGCAGATGAACGTATTACTGCAATATTGCCAGTACGTGACTATGAAGAAGATAAATACATCTTTATGGCAACGGCATTTGGTACGGTTAAGAAAACACCATTAACGGCGTACAGCCGTCAACGTGCCAGCGGTATTATTGCGGTTAACCTAAATGAAGGCGATAGCCTAATTGGTGTTGATATTACCGATGGTAGCAACGAAATTATGTTGTTTACCGATGCTGGTAAAGTGGTGCGCTTCAAAGAAGCCGAAGAGTCAGCTGTAGTTGATGAAAACGGTAACCCGGTACTAGACGAAAACGGTAATCCTGAAATTAAGTTTAAAGGTGTACGTCCTATGGGCCGTACTGCAACCGGTGTTCGTGGTATTAAAATGGCCGATGAGCAACGTGTCGTGTCGTTAATTGTCCCTAAAACCGACGGCGCTATTTTAACCGTCACTGAAAACGGTTACGGTAAACGTACCTTACTTGAAGACTACCCATCAAAGAGTCGTGCGACGCAAGGTGTGGTCTCTATTAAGGTGAGTGAGCGTAATGGCGCTGTTGTCGGTGCAGTACAAGTGGATGACAACGACGAAATTATGATTATTTCGAACCGCGGCACCTTAGTACGTACCCGTGTTAATGAAGTGTCTACGGTCGGGCGTAACACCCAAGGTGTTATTTTGATCCGCACTATTGACGGCGAGCAAGTGGTTGGTTTACAACGTATCGAAGAGATTGAAGTGACAGAAAGTGACTTAATCGATGTTGAAAACGGTGATACCGTCGCAGCAGCTATTGATGACGTAGTGGATGATAATCCTCCTGCAGAATAACGCAGATTAAAAAAAGCGGCTTAGGCCGCTTTTTTTATGCGTGTTGAATAAAATTAATAGTTAACGGTTTAAACTACCCGCTAAATAATAGCAATAGCGAAAAGACTCAATTGCAACACGGTTATTTATATATATAGTGGTTACCTGTGATATTTTTCAATGCTCAGTATCGAGTATTATCAACTGCTAGCTTACACCGCGTGTTATAAGCTCAGTACAGGTCACGGCTTGAATATAATCTGTCTAGCCTGTTAGCAGCACAAGCGGGGACGTTTAATTTTAATTACTGGAATGAGGAAAAGGTAATGACTAAATACAATTTTTGCGCGGGGCCGGCTATGTTACCCCCTGCAGTAATGCAAAAAGCACAACAAGAATTTCTAGACTGGCAAGGATTAGGTGTATCGGTGATGGAAATGAGCCATCGCAGCAAAGAATTTATTGCCATGACCGAGAGATGCGAAGCGAGTTTACGGCGCTTGATGAATATTAGTGAAGAGTTTGCAGTACTGTTTATGCATGGCGGCGGCCGTGGACAATTTAGTGCCGTGCCACTGAATTTACACCTCGATGATAAAACTGCGGTGTACTGCGAAAATGGCGTGTGGTCAAAAAGTGCCACTGCTGAAGCACATAAATTCACGCAAGCAACAGCGATTGATATTCGTAATGACACAGCAGGTGAGTTTTCAATTAAACCTGTTACAGACTGGCCGTTACCAAGCGATGCTTCATACATTCATTACTGTCCTAACGAGACGGTGGATGGCTTAGAAATTTTTGACGTACCACGTCATCCTACAGCGCCAATTATTGCCGATATGTCGTCTACTATTTTGTCGCGTGAGATAGACGTTAATCAATTTGACCTAATTTATGCGGGCGCTCAGAAAAACATCGGCCCATCGGGTCTTGCGATTGTTATTGTACGTAAAACCTTGCTTGAGCGACAAGGACTGCCAAAGCCAGGCATTTTAGATTACGCGCTAGAGGCGAAACAGGGCAGTATGTTTAATACGCCACCGACTTTTGCTTGGTACTTAGCGGCAGAAGTGTTTGACTGGCTAGAGAAAAATGGCGGAGTTAAAGCGATGGAGCAGCAAAATATCGCCAAAGCGGAGCTGCTGTATAACTTTATTGATAATTCAGATTTTTATGTTAACAAAGTGGCGAAATACTGTCGCTCACGTATGAATGTGCCGTTTTGGCTTAATGATGAAAGCCTCAATAGTAAATTTGTCGCGCAATCAAATGAAGCCGGCTTATTAGCGCTTGAAGGCCACCGCATTGTGGGCGGAATGCGCGCCAGTATTTATAACGCTATGCCGCTTGAAGGTGTTCAAGCATTGGTTGATTTTATGGCTGCGTTTGCGAAGGAAAATAGTTAATGGAACAGTTACGTTTAGCGCCCATTACGCGCGTAAATGGCAGCGTCACTCTGCCAGGTTCAAAAAGTTTATCAAATCGTATTTTATTAATAGCGGCACTGGCGCAAGGCACTACCGTTGTTGAAAACCTGTTAGACAGTGATGATATACGCCACATGCTGGGTGCATTAAAACTTTTAGGTGTTGATGTAAGCTTAAATGCTGAACGCACTGTTGCCACGGTGACAGGGGGGGCAGGGGCGTTTAAAACTCCTAGCGAAGCATTGTTTTTAGGCAATGCCGGCACCGCATATCGCCCACTTACCGCTGTATTGGCCGCTGTGCCAGGCGAGTATCAGCTTATTGGTGAGCCGCGTATGGAAGAGCGTCCAATTGGCCATTTAGTAGATGCCTTGCAAGCGCTTGGCGGCGATATACGTTATCTAAAAAATAAAGATTATCCACCGCTAAATATAATGGGTGGACAAATTAATGGTGGTGTAGTTGAGATTGATGGCAGTATCTCGAGCCAGTTTTTAACCGCATTACTGATGGCGGCACCATTATTTAACGGCGATACCACAATCACCATTAAAGGCACGTTAGTTTCAAAGCCCTATATTGATATTACCCTTGATGTAATGGCGCGCTTTGGTGTGCAGGTTGAGCATGATAACTATGCGACGTTTCGTGTCACCGGAAACCAGCAATACCAAGCCGTTGAGCGCATTATGGTTGAAGGTGATGCCTCATCGGCCTCTTATTTTATTGCCGCCGCAGCGATTGCCGGGGGCGAAATAGAAATTAAAGGGGTGGGGGCGAAGTCGGTGCAAGGCGATATTGGCTTTGCAACCGTGATGCAGCAAGTGGGTGCTCAAATAGACTGGCATGATGAGCGGCTTGTGGTGCGCAAGGGGCTGCTGAAAGGAGTTGATATTGACGCAAATGCTATTCCTGATGCGGCCATGACGCTCGCCACTGTGGCACTGTTTGCTGACGGCCCGACGGCGATACGTAATATTTATAATTGGCGCGTAAAAGAAACCGATCGCTTACATGCGATGGCTACTGAGCTGAGAAAAGTAGGTGCTGCAGTCGTTGAAGGGCACGATTTCATAGAAATCACCCCGCCAACGCAATTTAATGATGTGGCAATCGATACCTATGATGATCACCGCATTGCGATGTGTTTTGCACTGCTTGCCGTCGGTGGCAAGGCAATAACAATTAATGATCCTAAATGTACTTATAAAACATTTCCAACGTTTTTCAATGTGTTAGCATCGGTTAGTGAGTAGCTGTTACAATTTATTTGATAAAAAGTAACACACTAATAGCGATCTATTTGAATAACTGACGTATAATATTGCGGTTTATTTAGGTGTGCATTGTAGGAGGTTATAAATGCAGGCGTTATTAATGCCCGTGATCACCGTAGATGGCCCAAGTGGTTCAGGTAAAGGAACTGTTTGTCGCTTGTTAGCCGAAAAATTGGGATGGGATGTGTTAGACAGTGGCGCAATATACCGCGTATTATCACTGGCTGCACTTCATCATCAAATAGCATTAGATAATGAAGAAGCATTAGTGCCTTTAGCTGCTAATTTAGATGTGCAGTTTTTAGTAGATAGCCAAACGAGTGCCGCTAAAGTTGTGTTAGAAGGTGAAGATGTCACCCGTACTATTCGCAACGAAGAAGTGGGTGCTGCAGCGTCGAAAGTAGCAGCATTGCCACGAGTACGCGAGGCATTATTACGCCGCCAGCGTGCATTTCGCACTGAAAAAGGGCTGATCGCAGATGGTCGCGACATGGGCACTGTGGTGTTTAAAGATGCACCGTTAAAAATATTTTTAACCGCGAGCGCAGAAGAACGTGCTCGTAGACGCTTTGCTGAGTTGAATGCTCGTGGTCTTGATGTTACACTAAGTGGTCTATTACAGGACATCCAAGCTCGTGATGAGCGCGATATGAATCGTGCTGTTGCGCCGCTTGTGCCTGCAGAGGATGCTATTGAGCTTGATACTAGCGAGTTAAATGCAGAGCAAGTATTTGATAAAGTTGTTACTTTATTAGATGTTGCGATCTCTGAAGGTCGGCTTCCGAAACGAAGCTAAACACATTTTATGCACCAGCAGGATGCCAGTGCTATTTTAACAACCCCATGCGGCATGGTTGCTTATTGGTATAATATATAGAGACGTATATTCGTATGTCAGAAAATTTTGCGCAGTTATTTGAAGAAAGCTTAAAGGGTTTTGAAGCAGAGCAAGGCTCTATCGTTAAAGGTACTGTTATCTCAATCGAGAACAACATTGTACTTGTAGATGCTGGTCTTAAATCAGAAAGTGCTATCCCTGCAGAGCAGTTCAAAAATGCTGCTGGTGAACTAGAAGTTGCTGTAGGCGACGAAGTAGATGTTGCACTAGATGCAATTGA
>NZ_JBFJHD010000044.1:0-19414 GCF_041613455.1 Pseudoalteromonas sp.
CGCAGCTGCTTAAGCTCGCCAAATGACTGCGGTAATTGCTCAATACGGTTGTCGGTTAAAATTAACCACTGTGTTGTGAGCGGCAAGCTATGCTCAGCAAAGTCACTAATTTGATTGCCTTTAAACGCAATCATAATCAGTGCGGGGCACTGGGCTAACACAGCAGGAATATGCTTAAACTGATTAAACGATAGAAACAGCCGTTTTAATTTTGTCAGCCGGGCAAAGTCAGCCGGTAACTCGCTTAACTGGTTATTTGATAAATCAAGCACTTCAAGGGTATCGGCAAGGCTAAAAATTTCCTCTGGAAAATCAGTGAGGTTTTCTACTAATTGTAAGTGCCGAGCGCCGCTTAAAGCACCCGCACGAAGTTGTTCTAGGGTATTCAAAATTTACTAATCCATTTTACAAAAAACAAAAAGGCCAACTAAGTTGGCCTTTAAACACGCGTGTTATTTGCGCTTAAAACTCGGCATTGTGGTACACGTTTTGAACGTCGTCGCAATCTTCAAGCATGGCTAAAAAGCGTTCCATCACTTCTACATCTTCGCCTTCAATCGGCGCTGACACTTGGGGTACAAACGAGATTAAGTCTTCGTCAAATTCTGTAATACCCATTTCTTCAAGTGCCGTGCGGGTATTGTTGTACTCTGTGTGAGGGGCAAATACGGTGACTTTGCCGTCTTCAACTTCTACGTCGGTAACATCAACATCGGCCATCATTAGCGCTTCTAGCACGGCTTCGTCGTCATCGCCATCAAACACAAAAATGGCAAGGTGATCAAATAAATGTGATACCGAATTTTGTGCACCAATTTTAGCATTGGCCTTGGTAAAACACACACGTACATCAGCAAATGTACGCTTGTTATTGTCGGTTAAACAGTCAACAATAATCATACAGTTACCCGGGCCGTAGCCTTCGTAACGGGTGGCTACGTAGTCTTCACCGCCGCCGCCTTTGGCTTTGTCGATGGCACGTTCAATTACATGGGCCGGAACTTGGTCTTTTTTAGCGCGTTCAATTAAACGACGTAATGCTAAATTACCATCGGGATCAACACCGCCATTTTTTGCACAAATATATATTTCTTTACCGTACTTTGAGTAAACTTTAGTTTTAGCACCCGCAGTTTTAGCCATTGAATCTTTTTTGTTTTGGTAAGCTCTTCCCATCTGCGTTTCGCCTTTAAATATAAGTATTAAATAGTTTTCAGGGGCATAGTTTAAAGGTAAATGCAGGGCAGGGCTAGTAACTATTAAAACAGATTAATGCAGCGAAAATTTCCGTAGCGAGCCTAAAGCTAAGCTGCTGGCAAAGGCTGCAGCAAAAAAATAACCCGCCATGGCGGGTTATCGTTAACGGTGATTGAGTGATGTATTACCAAATACGTACGCGTTGCTCTTCAGGTAGATACAAAGCATCACCGGGTTTTACGTCAAAGGCTTTGTACCATGCGTCGTGGTTGCGTGGCGCTTGTGCTCTAAAGCGCCCCGGTGCATGGGTGCCACCACGCAGTTGGTTAAGCATGCTTTGCTCGGTGCGCTTTTCTTTCCATACCTGTGCCCAAGCCAGGAAGAAACGCTGATCGCCGGTAACACCGTCAATTACAGGGGCTTCTTTACCGTTAAGGCTAAGTTTATAAGCGTGATAGGCCATTGCTAATCCGCCTACATCGCCAATATTTTCACCTAAGCTGTTACGGCCATTTACAAAGTTACCCGGGATCGGCTCATACTGACTGTACTGAGCAGCTAGTTGGTCGGCTTTAGCATCAAATGCCGCGCGGTCTTCATCGGTCCACCAATTACGTTGAATGCCATTGGCATCAGACTTTGATCCTTGGTCATCAAAGCCATGGCCCATTTCGTGGCCAATCACCGCACCAATACCACCATAGTTAACGGCAGCATCGGCATTGGGATCGAAAAATGGCGGCTGCAAAATGGCGGCAGGGAACACAATTTCGTTAAACGAGCTATTGTAATAAGCGTTAACGCGTTGCGGCGTCATGCCCCAGCGATTACGGTCGGTTTTTTGCAGCTCTTTGGCCACGCTTTCAGCTTGGAAAAATTCACGCAGATTTTTTACGTTCGCCATTAAGTCGTGTTTGCTAATGGTTAAACCGTCATAGCTTTGCCATTCATCAGGGTAACCAATTTTAGGTACAAATGCCGCTAATTTCGCTCGTGCATTGACTTTGGTTTCCTCACCCATCCAATCTAGGTTATCGATGCGTTCGCCAAGGGCGGTACGTAAATTTTCAACCAGCTCTGACATTTGTTGCTTTGATGATTCTGGAAAGTAGCGTGCGACGTAAATTTTACCAATCGCGAAGCCTAATGAGGTGGTACCCGACATTTCGCTAATAGCACGCTTCCAACGTGGACGTGGCTGCTGTTGGCCATTGAGCTCTTTGCCATAAAAAGCAAAGCGAGTGTTAAAAACATCTTCAGACAGTAAGCCTGCATTACCATTAATCGCGTGGTAAGTTAGATAGTCTTTCCAGACCTTTAAATCTTCTTGATTGATCAATTCAATCATAGCTTTAACAGGCTCAGGCTGCGACACATTTAATTGCGGGACTTTATAACCTGTTTGCGCAAAGTATACATCCCAGTTAAAACCTGAGTACTCTTTGCTTAACTCATCGCGTTCAATTTGATTTAAGGTAAGATCACGGTTACGACGCTTTTCACGCGGCCAATGGCCCTGTGCAATGTTGGTTTCTAACGCTAAAATTGCTTGTGCGCGCTCAGTGGCGTTTTCAACACCGGCAAATTTAAGCATGTCGGCAATATGCGCAACATATTCGGTACGAGTTTTTACAAAGCGCTCATTATCTTCTAAATAGTAAGAGCGATCGGGTAAGCCTAAGCCGCCTGCGCCTAACGACATTTCATATTTATTTGGATCTAAGCGGTTAAACCACATACCACCGCCGATAGGGGTTTTTACGCCGGTTAACCATGCTTGGCCAAATAGTTTTGCTAAATCGTCGGTTGATGAAACCGCGTTAATGTCGTTCAGCAGCGGCTTAATGGGTGCAATGCCTAATTTATTAAGGGTATCGGTATCCATGTATGCATTGTAAAAGTCAGCTACGAGCTGCTCTTCGGCGGTTAAATCGTCGCGCGACGCGATGTCTTCAATAATGCTTTTCACGCGCTCTTCACTGCGCTCAGCTAATGCTGAAAAGGCGCCGTAGCGGGTTTTATCCGCGGGCATCTGATAGTTGTCGTACCATGTGCCGCTGGCATACATAAAGAAGTCATCGCCGGGTTTAACGGCTTCATTGCGGGCCGATAAATCAACACCAAATGTGCCTAATTCGGCTTGCTCTGTAGCTTGTGGTTTTTCAGCAACGGCCGCTACTTGCTCAGTTTTTGTTGTTTGTGGCTCAGAGCAGCCGCTAATAAATGTGGCAGCGAGCGCCGCTGCAATTAAACTCTTTTTCATTTGCATCCCTTATTAATTCAATTAATTAGTTATTGTTGTTATTACAAAATTGTCCATTCTCGATTGTTATGGATATTAGCCTAGCAAACAATCCATTTGAGGTGAATCACTGTCATAGCCGATAAATGTACCTATATAGTGGCCATTTTAGCTGTTTTTTGCCTGTTTTTGCTGTAACTGCCACATTTGTGCATATTCACCGGCTAACGCCAGTAACTCATGGTGCTTTCCTTGCTCTATAATTTCACCGGCTTTGAGTACCACTATGTTATCGGCATCGGTGATTGTAGACAGCCGGTGGGCAATTACTAGGCTGGTGTGGCTGCTAGCGACGTCGCGCATGGCCGCTAAAATTGCTTGCTCGGCATGGGAGTCGAGCGCCGAAGTGGCTTCATCAAAAATTATTATTGGCGAGCGTTTTAAGATGGCACGAGCAATCGCTATGCGTTGTTTTTCGCCGCCGGATACTTTTAAGCCGCGCTCACCCACTAAGGTTTGATCGCCTTTTGCTAAACTCGCTATAAAGGGGGATAAATGCGCCATAGCAATAGCGGCGTCTATTTCAGCGTCGCTGGCAGTAGGCCTACCATAAGCAATATTTTTGCGAATGCTGGTATTAAATAAAACCGTATCTTGCGGCACGATGGCGATTGCTTGACGTAAACTGTGTAAGGTTACTTGGTCTATCGCTTGGTTATCAATAGTAATAGTGCCCGCTGTCACCTCGTAAAAGCGATATAATAGCCGTGCCAGTGAGCTTTTACCGGCGCCACTGGCGCCAACAATGGCCACCTTTGTGCCCGGCGCTACCGTAAAACTGATATTTTTAACAATGGGGCGCTCGGCATGATAGCTAAAGCTGACATTATTAAAGTCGATTTTACCCTGTGTTGCGTTTAATGGCTGTGCATTGGGTGCATCATTAATGGCGGGTTTTTTATTAAGTAACCCAAGCATGTTTTCCAGATCGGTGAGGGCGCGTTTAATTTCGCGATACACAAAGCCTAAAAAGTTCAGTGGTAAAAAGAGTTGGATCATGTACGCATTGATCATTACCAGCTCACCAATAGTTAGGGCTCCGGTGACCACCTCGCGTGCCGCGAGCCACATTAAAGCGGTAATGGCGCAGGCAATAATCAGTGCTTGGCCGGAGTTAAGCGCTAATAACGACAGGCGGTTTTTGAGCCGTGCACTTTCCCAATTCGCTAAAAAGCCATCATAGGTGTTTGCTTCGAACTGTTCATTATTAAAGTATTTTACTGTTTCATAATTAAGTAGGCTGTCGATAGCGCGGGTATTGGTTAAGTTATCGGCGGCATTCGCGGCGCGAATAAAGCGATTACGCCACTGCGTGACCACGACCGTAAAGGTGATATACAGCGCGACGGCACACACGGTAATGAGAGCGAACCAGATAGAAAACAGCGTACCAAAAATAACCGCCACGGTGAGTATTTCAAACAAGGTAGGCACAATATTAAACATTAAAAAGCGCATTAAAAAACTTAAGCCGCTGGTGCCGCGCTCGATGTCGCGACTGATGCCACCGGTTTGGCGGTCTAAATGAAACGCCAGCTCCAGTGCATGCAAGTGCTTAAACACTTTTAAGCCGATGTCTCGCATGGCATGCTCGGTTACCCGCGAAAACACCGCATCACGCACTTCGCCTAAAAACACACTGGCAAAACGCAGTGCGCCATAGGTAATTAATAACAAGGTGGGAATAAACACTATCGGGTTAATAGACTTATCCACGCTATCAATAATTTCTTTTAGCGCCCACGGCATTAATAAGGTTGCCCCTTTTGCGCCAATCAGGGCTAATACGGCAATTATCACGCGGCCTTTAAATTGCTTTATATAAGGCCAAAGTGTGGCAATAGTTTGGCGCAGGTTCATGGCATCGGGGCGTTTAATTGAGCTTTGTCTGGAGCGCATTGCGTGTCTCGGTGTTAAAATAACGGGCTATGGCAGCACGTTTAATGCAGCATAAGGATTTAATAGTATCAAACCATTGTATTTTAAATTGCCGGCCTTATATACTAGTAATCTGCCGCTTTTAGATATTAAAATAATGTTTAAATTTCGTCCTATGTTAACCGTATTGTTACTCTTTGCCGCACTTTTTTGTGTGCAAGGTCAGGCTGCGCCGGTTAATGACGATTTAAGCAGTATTCACAGCACGCACTCCCATGCGGTATTTTCCTCTGATATGCTCAACACGCCGTTACAGGCTAAAGCAGCACCGGGGGAGCATCACAAACAACTCAAAGTGCTACAATTTGAATCGCTGCAGCCGCGCAGAGCGGCGGGGCAGGCCGCTAACGCTTTGCATTGTGCAGAAAAAGAACCTGAATACGATGTTATTTTTGAGTTTTTTACCACCACACTTGCCAAGCAGTTGTACTTGCAACCTAAGGCGGTAAATAATGAGCCCCCTTGGTATGCGTTGCCTTTTAATCGTAAAAAATTACGTGTAAGCGGTTGGAAAGACGCTAATTTATTATATACCGCCGTTACCAGCTACCACGCTTAATATTCCTTAGTTAATTTTACTGGTTATGCGCAAGCGCATTGCCGACAGATTAATGCTGTTTTGTATACGTACACAGCACTGACTCACCCTAGTGAGATTAAGGAATACCTATGTTAACTACAAAAAAAATGCCCAGTGCGCTGCAGGCGTTAGCTAACTTTAAATTAAGTAGCTTAGCCATGATGTTGGTGCTGCTATTACTAGCGATCAGCGCGTTACCCAATTTATACCCTAACCAGTCATGGTTGCAAATAAGTGCCGCGCCGCACAACCAGATGCAAACCTTACCGAGTACTCAAGCCGTGGTATCGTTTTTAAACGCGCAAGGCTTAACGGTTGATCAAGTTATTAATAAACAGTCATCGATTAATATATTACTCGCCGAGCCGACCAAAAGTGCGCTGGCACAAGCGGCAATTAAGGCAAAAAACCCTAATGTAGTAGTTAAAATTAACGAGCAGTCTACCAGCCCGTTATGGCTACAAAATTTTGGCCTGTCACCCATAAAGTTGGGGCTCGATTTAAATGGCGGCGTGCTATTTGTGCTCGATGTAGACCTAGATAAAGCGGTCGATGAGCAATTAACCAATGCGTATCATCAAGCCAAAGCGATTATTATTAAACAAAAAGCGTATGGTGTTAAAGCGTTGCAAAACCAGCATGGCTTTGAAGTAAACGCATTACCCAGTGCCAGTGACAGACTCAATGCTGTAGTAGCCGAATTAAGCAACCGTTTTAGCAACCTTGCAATGACAAAAAGCAGCAAGGGGAACTTAAATGTGGTGCAGGTTAATTATTCAAGCCAAGGTCGCAGTGCGTTTGATAAAGAGGTGATGGGGCAAACACTCACTACCTTGCGTTCACGGATTGAAGAGCTGGGGATCACCGAAGCGGTGACTCAGCGCCAAGGCAGCAATCGAATTCGTATTGAGTTGCCAGGCGTACAAGATCCCGCTGCAGCAAAGCGTATTATTGGTGCTACCGCGTCACTGGGCTTTTACCAATTAAAGCCCGAGGGAGGGCAAAGCTTTACCCTACAATCGGGCGGTACGATTAAGCTTGATCCGCTGCCTATTTTTACCGGCGAGCATATTATTAATGCGCATGCTGGGCGCGATGAGTGGAGTAAGCCTTTGGTGCAATTAAGCCTAGATAGCCAAGGTGGGGATGCGATGTCGGCCTTTTCTAAAGCCAATATAGGCAAACCTATGGCGACGGTGTATTCAGAGTACGCACAAAATGCGCAAGGCGAGGTGGTTAAAACCAGTAAAGTGATTAATGTCGCTAATATTAGCCAGCATTTGAGTTCGCGCTTTAGTATTACCAATATGCAAAGCCCGCAAGCCGCGGCCGATTTAGCGTTGTTATTGCGTGCGGGGTCGTTAACGGCGCCGGTAACCATAGTGCACGAACAAACCATAGGCCCCAGTTTAGGCAGCGAAAATATTCATAATGGCTTAGCGGCATTAATGCTTGGCATGAGCCTCACGCTTGCCTTTATGGCGATGTGGTACCGCCAGTTAGGGCTGATTGCCAATGTGGCGCTAATATTAAATTTAACCTCGTTAGTGGGATTAATGTCACTGTTACCCGGCGTGGTATTAACCCTGCCAGGCATTGCCGGATTAGTGCTCACTATAGGTATGGCAGTCGATACTAATGTGATTATTTTTGAGCGCATAAAAGAAGAGCGTCGCAAAGGGCGCGCACCTTATCAAGCCATTGAGCAAGGCTATAAACAAGCATTTAGCACCATTTTTGATGCCAATATTACCACCATGATCACCGCGGTTATCTTGTATGGTATTGGTTATGGTCCAGTTAAGGGGTTTGCTATTACCTTAGCATTAGGGATCATTACCAGTATGTTTACCGGGGTGTATGTGTCGAAAGTATTGAGTCAGGGATTATATTTAAAATTTGGTAAAAAAGGCGGGGTAAATGCAGATGCTTAATTATTTTTTTACAGCCGAGAATGGTACCCGTATGCGTTACAGTGGCTTAATTTTGAGTGCGCTATTGGTGGTGCTGTCTATGTTCACCCTAGCTGACAAAGGACTCAATTTGGGTCTTGATTTTAGCGGCGGTTATTTAACCGAATTTAGTACCAGTCAACCGGTAGAGCTGAAAAGGCTTGAAGCGTTTATTGCTAAAAATCATGATGGTGACTTTGTGTTAACTGCACTGGGCAATAACCATTTTCAATTAACAGAAGCGCCTAATGCCAACCAGCCAGCGACAACGGCAGCAGCCGATTGGCAAACCGCGATCAGCGAAAACGACACTATTAATGCACTGGTACTGTCGTCAGCCTATATTGGTTCGCAAGTGGGCGATGAGCTATTTGAACAAGGGTGTTTGGCGCTGTTTGCCGCGATGATCACAGTGATGATTTACCTAGCTATTCGTTTTGAATGGCGATTAGCTGTTGGCTCAGTGATTGCGTTGATACACGATTTAATTTTGGTACTGGGCTTGTTCTCGTTATTACAACTGGAATTTAACCTCACCGTATTGGCCAGCTTATTAGCTATTATTGGTTACTCACTAAATGATTCGATTATTGTCGGTGATAGAGTGCGCGAGTTATTGCGCATAAAAACCAATAGCAGCGTGTGCGTAGATAGCATTATAAATAGTGCGATTAAAAGCACCTTAACCCGTACCTTAATTACCTCAGGGACCACACTTGCTACCGTTGCCAGTGTGTGGTTATTGGCAGGGGCACCGCTGCAAGGATTTTCTATCGCATTATTTAGTGGCATTGTTGTGGGGACGTTTTCATCTATTTGTATTGCCGCCACCTTGCCGCAGTTGTTAGGGCTTAGCGCTGCAAACTACCAAGTGACAGTTGATGCAAAAACGCAAGCTTTGATGGATATGCCTTAACCACTTGCACGGATAAAACACTTTGCTAGGGGCTAAACGGTTGCGTTTAGCCCCCGTTACAGTGTTAAACTGCGCGGCATATTTTTACAGCCAATGTAGTTACGTGATGAATAAAGCCCATGTTATCGAACACCTTCGCTTTGCCTTAGAAGCGCAGTTAAATACGGCCAAAGTAGCCGCTAAAACAGCGCACGATACCGCCACCCACGAAGAAAGCATTGCAGAAACGCAATACGACACTTTAGGGCTTGAAGCTGCTTATTTAGCGCAGGGACATGCCCAACGGGTTAACGAATGCTACAAAGACATAGAGCTATTTGCAGCGGTTTTTAACGAGAAAGCCCAGCCTAACAGCGCCGCTGTAGGGGCATTGATTTGTTTAGCTGATGAACATGGCGAGCAAAAGTGGTTTTACTTAGGTCCAAGCGCCGGCGGATTAACCGTAGACATTAAAGGCACTACAATTCAAGTGGTTACACCCGGCGCGCCACTTGGAAAGCAATTAGTAGGTAAACAAATTGATGATGAAATTTGCCTCACGCTCGGAGATATAAAACAGCACTATGAGATTGAAAAGATTTTATAACTGCTAATTTGCTGTGATGTATGTACCTAGCCCAAATAAACGCAGCGCCTTGCGGCTAGGAACTGCTTAGGCTTTTTTCACAAACTTCGCCGTCACCATCATTTCACCTATGCCATCTACTTTACAGTCGAGCTGGTGGTCTTTTTTATCTAGCACGCGGCGGATCTGTGCTTTGGTGCCAATTTTTATCACTTGCGAGCTGCCTTTAATTTTTAAATCTTTAGCCACAGTTACTTTATCGCCATCAGCGAGCAAAGTGCCGTTAGCGTCTTTAACCATAAGGGTGTCTTCAGCAAGCAGCGCGGGGTTCCACTCATAAGCGCATTGCGGGCAAATAAGCAATGTTTGGTCGGCGTATACATAGTCGCATTGGCATTGTGGGCAAGCAGGTAATGTCATTATTCAGGCTCATGATTAATTCGGTTTTGCACTATTTTAAAGCGCAAATAACACAAAGCAATGTTAATCCCCATTTTGTTAAAAGTAGCTGCTTTGTCGTTACTTGTCTCAGTTACTCGTTTTATTATAAATAACCGATTAAAAACAACAATATAGAACCTCTATGTTGTGTTATTTAGCCCCTGTATTAGCGCTGTAAGCAGCTGCACGTTGCTGCTGATGGTTATCATCAGTAATTTTTATCTTCACGCTAAAAATATCTCGTTTGTTAGTTTTATTAAAACGGCTTATAAAGCCAATGTCGCTTAAGCAATTTAAGCGCTAACGTATACAGTAGGTACACGTTAAAGCACCCATCTGATTAAGTGACTCGCGCAATGCTCCACTTAGTTAGATGGGTGTTTTCTATTTTTAGAGTTTATTGTGTTTAAAGTAGCGAAAATAATAATCACGCTATACTTATTTTATATTTGACTTAATTAGGAAAAGTCGTGTTTAAAACCTTAATTGTGGTTGATAACAACGAGCAAACACTTGCTCAATCATTTGAAAATGTGATTACGTTTAACACCTATCTACGTGATTACCCAAAACGTGATGAACCGAAAACCCGTATTATAAATTTATGTGATTCAAGTCAATACTTGAGCAAAGGCTATTATTGCTCATTACTCGCCGAAGCACGTAAACACCAAGTACTACCCAGCGTAAAAACAATTAATGCACTGCGTAGCGGCCAAGCACCGCTGTTAAACGCAGCGCAAATAGATGGCGCGGTGTACTTTGGGCATGCACACAAGGAAGCACAAGCTAAAGCCGCTTTATCGGTATTTAAACAATACCCAGCGCCAATACTATTTGTTGATAGCCAAGGCTTATTGCAACAAGGGTCATTGTCATCGTTAGATGAGCAGCAATACCAGGAGTTTGTGGCAAAACTCAATGACTTTACTCAAACACAATGGCGTATTGCTGCGGTGCAGCGTCGTTTTCGTTGGGATATGGCTATTTTGGTGGATCACCAAGAAAAAGTGCCACCGAGTGACAAAGATGCGATTGCGAAATTCATTAAAGCCGCGGCAAAGCACGGTATTCATGCGCAAGCCCTGAGCTTTGACGAAATAGACAATATTGCCCAGTTTGATGCGTTATTTATTCGCCAAACCACCGCTATTGACCACCCAACGTATCGCCTTGCCAGTAAAGCGCAAAGCTTAGGCTTAGTGGTGATTGACGATGCAGAGTCTATTTTACGCTGTTGTAATAAGGTGTATTTACACGATGCGTTTAATTACCAAAAGGTGCCCAGTTTAAAAACGCTAGTGGTGGCGGATCAAACCCCAGACACTATTGCACAATTAGAAAGTGCTTTTACCTATCCACTGGTGTTAAAAATGCCAGAAGGGTCGTTTTCTAAAGGGGTGTTTAAAGTAACCAATCGCGCGGAGCTTACCGCTAAGTTAACCGAGCTATTTGAATTTAGCGCGTTAGTATTGGCGCAAGAATACCTATACACCGAATACGATTGGCGAGTAGGGGTGCTTAATGGCCGTGCAATTTATGCCTGTCGGTATTTAATGGCGCGTAACCATTGGCAAATTTATAACCACGATGCAAAACGCTTTTTCTCCGGTGGTTTTGAAACCTTACCGACCTTTGAATTACCAAAAGCAGTATTAGACGCCGCTTTAAAAGCGTGTAAAACGGTGGGTAAGGGCTTGTATGGGGTGGATGTAAAAGAACACCAAGGGCGTGCATATGTGCTTGAAGTGAACGACAACCCCAGTATTGATCATAAAGTAGAAGACGGCTATTTAGGCGATGAACTGTACATGATTATTATGGAAGAATTTAAACAGCGCTTAGAAGCCAGGGGCCGTGGTTAATGGCTACAGCCAGCATACACAACAGCGTTAGCAATGACGATGCACCGCCGCTGGTACGCCAAGCACTGGCGAGTGATTTAGCGGCGTTAATCAAGGTTGAAAACAGCTGTTTTAGCCACGATAAGCTCAGCCCGCGCAGTTTAAAGCGTTGGCTCACTGCTAAGCACGCTATTTTATTGGTGGCTGAGCAAAACCAGCAGTTAGTAGGCTATGGTTTAGTGTGGTGCCATAAGGGCACGCGTTTGGCGCGGCTGTATTCGCTGGCGGTATTGCCAACCCTACAAGGTAAGGGCATTGCAAAAACACTGCTTAATGCATTAGAGGCCGCCACTGCGGAACGTGGTCGTATTTATTTACGCTTAGAAGTGGCGGTTAATAATAGCGCGGCCATTGGTTTGTATGAACGCTTAGGTTATCGCGTATTTGGTCAGTACAGCGACTATTACGACGACCACAGTGATGCGCTGCGAATGCAAAAAAACATTCGTAAAAACAGCGAGATGAAAGTGGCACGGTTAACGCCTTGGTATCAGCAAACCACCGAGTTTACCTGTGGTCCTGCGGCCTTGCTAATGGCAATGGGCTCGCTTGCGCCAAGCACAGCACTGACGCAGTCACATGAGTTATCGCTGTGGCGTGAAGGCACTACCATTTTTATGACCTCAGGGCATGGCGGCTGTCATCCGTTTGGCTTGGCACTGGCGGCGCATAAACGCGGCTTTCACGCCGAGGTGGTGGTTAATACTCGTGAGCCGCTGTTTTTAGACGGTGTGCGCAGTGAAAACAAAAAGCAGGTGTTAGCCACAGTGCATCAGCAGTTTTTAGCAGGGATCAACGCAGCCAATATTGCCCTTAGCTACCAAGATGTTGAGCTTGAGCAAATTGAACACTGGTTAAAACAAGACTTTAGCGTGCTGTTACTGATCAGCACCTACCGTTTTGATGGTAAAAAAGCACCGCATTGGGTGTGTGTTACCCATTTAGACGCGCATTGTGTGTACGTACACGATCCATTTTGCGAACCTGGCAGCGACAGCCAATTAGCAATAGATTGCCAGTACGTGCCGATTGCGCGCAGTGACTTTAGTAAAATGTCGGCATTTGGCAGCCAACGCTTACGAACAGCAGTGGCGATTGCAAACCCAATAGCCACGTAATAAATAATTTAACAGTACAGCAACGAGGACAGTGCGTGTTTTTACCCGATTTATTTGATGTGGCGCCTTACTCATGGGCAGCCATTGGTACGGCGGCTTTTTGTGGTGCCATTATCGGCATAGAGCGTCAACTACGTGGCAAACCGGTGGGTATTCGTACTTCGGCATTGATCACCCTAGGTACTTATTTATTTTTATCGACTGCGTTTAATTTACAAGGCGATGTGATTGATCATTCCCGTGTAGTGGGGCAAATTATTACCGGTATCGGCTTTTTAGGTGCGGGGGTCATGCTTGCCAAAGATGGCGCGGTGGTGGGGGTTACCTCAGCGGCCACTATTTGGGTGTTGGCGTCCATTGGGGTGATGATAGCCACCGAGAATTTAGGCGCGGCGATTAAACTTTCGGTGTTAGTGGTGGGTATTTTATACGGTGTTGATGTGCTTGAAGCTAAGTTTAAAAGCTTAAGTAAAGGCGTGCATAGCAAAGTAAAAAGTTATTCAAAACGCTATTACCGCAAAAACCGTGAAGAAGCGGAACGCCACCTATGAGTGGCGTTTTTTTGCCCGTAAAAAGTAGAAAGTAGTTAGCCAAAGAGCTTTTTTCTTACCACTTTACGGTATTCACTGGGGGTTTGGCTGAGTACTTTTTTAAATACGCGAGTTAAATGCCCCTGATCGTTATAACCGACCTCTAATGCCACCTCTTGAATAGATAAATTGGAAGAAGCCAATAATTCTTTCGCGCCTTCTACGCGCAGTTGCTGCCAATACTCAATGGGACTTTGATTGGTTGCTAAGCGAAAGCGCCGAGTGAAAGTGCGATAACTTAAACTAAACTGGGCGGCGACTTGCTGTAATGTCAGCTCTGCCGCTAAGTTATTTTTGAGCCAAAACTGCACCTGAGCAATTAGCTCATCTGGGTGGCGGTCAACAGCGCCTTCAAGATAGCGTTGCTCTTCGTAGGGTTTACGTATTTCGTGCGAAAAGTTGCGCTCGACATGCTGCGCCGCCGCTTTACCGTAATATTGGCTAATAATATGCACAATTACATCGGCCAGCGCGTTGAGGCTGGCAACGGTATAAAGGCGCTCTGATTGGGTAATAAAAAAGTCGGGTTTTAACTGCACCTGCGGGTAGTCGCGACTAAATTGCTTAGCGTAATGCCAATGGGTGGTTGCGGGGTGACCATTGAGTAACCCCGCTTCTGCGACTAAGCAATTGCCCGTGCCTACGCCAATAATATGACTGCCTTGATGAAAGCTGCTATGCAACCACTCAACCAGTGTGTGATTGGTGCGCACCACGGGACGCGGGTTGCGCCAAATACCCGGTACTATAATTAAATCGCTGTAGGGGGTGTTGCTAGGCGTGCAATCGGGCACTATGGCTAAGCCCGCTTGAGAGCTAATTGCAGCGTTGTTTTTGGCCACTAAATTAATCGTCAATGGCCTAAAGCGCTGTTTATCGTTATGCCCTTTGGCATACGCTTCACCTGCTCTGAGCATTTCTATTGGCAGGGTTAAGCTGGTGATCAGCAAATGCGGGTACACCGCTATGGCAATATTTAAAGCAGTGAGTGGCTGTATTTCCATCTTTCTAATGCTCCGACCAGTTATTTTTGGCCTTTTATGCTTAATATTTGGCTATTAAAGCACAATGTGTGGCACGTTATCCATTTAAACTGGGGTCATATTGTAACGTAACTCGTTTTTTCAAGGTAAATTATGACAGCATTACCCGTTATCGTTGGCATGGGGGGCATTAATGCCGCTGGCCGTACGTCTTTTCATCAAGGTTATCGCCGAATTGTGTTAGATAGTTTAACGCCAGCAGCGCGCCAAGAAACCTTTTTAGGTTTAGCCACATTAATGAACTTAGTCAGTGTGGTTGATGGCCAGCTACAAGACGCACAAGGCAACACTGTTGAGCAAAGCGACATAGAAGCACGTTTTGGTGAACAAATCATTGCCGGTACGTTGATCCGTAAAATCGAAAAAGAACATTTTGATCCCGATGCGACCCCTTGGCAGCAAAAAATGACCCTGAGCATGTCGAACGACAACGCTATTGTGTTTGAAGCACGCAGCCGTGATTTACCGCAGCCGCTGCCGGCTAATTGGCAAGTAGAAGAGCTTGATAAAAAGCGCGTGAAAGTGACCATTGCGGCGGATATTGAAGTTAAGCATCACTCTACCCGCGATAACAACATTAAATCGGCAGGGCAGTTACCCAGCGGCTTTGATCCGTCTACTATGTATAACAGTCGCTACCAGCCGCGCGGCCTACAAGCCACTATTTTTGCAGCAACCGATGCGATTAAATCCACCGGACTTGACTGGCAGCATATAATGAATAGCGTCGAACCAGATAAAATTGGTACCTATTCAGCCTCGGTGATTGGCCAAATGGACGACAAAGGCTTAGGCGGCTTAGTGAAAGCGCGTCAACAAGGCGACCGCGTTAGTACGAAACAATTAGCACTGGGTTTAAATACCATGTCAACCGACTTCATTAACGCCTATGTGACCGGTAATGTCGGCACTACGTTTTCTACCTCAGGCGCCTGTGCCACATTTTTATACAACTTACGCGCGGCGGTTAACGACATTCAAGCTGGGCGTACCCGGGTGGCAATTGTAGCCAGTGTTGAATGTGCAATAACCCCAGAGGTTGTTGAAGGCTTTGGTAATATGAGCGCATTGGCCAACGTAGAAGGTTTGCGTCGTTTAGATAATTTAAGCGCCGATGAAGAGCCTAATTACCGTAATAGCAGTCGCCCGTTTGGCGAAAACTGTGGCTTTACCTTAGGTGAAGGCGCACAAGTAGCGATATTAATGGATGATGCCTTAGCGCTTGAGCTGGGGGCCGATATAATGGGCTCAGTGCCGGATGTATTTGTGAATGCCGATGGTATTAAAAAGTCGATAACTTCACCGGGGCCGGGTAACTACATTACCATGGCTAAGTCAGCTGCTTTGGCGGCCAGTTTATTAGGCGAAGACGCATTACAACAGCGTAGCTTTATACTTGCCCACGGCTCAAGTACGCCACAAAACCGCGTTACTGAATCGCTTATTTACCATAAAGTTGCGCAAACATTTGCTATAGATAACTGGAAAGTAACCGCGCCTAAAGCGTATGTGGGTCATACTATTGCCCCAGCCAGTGGTGATCAGTTGGCAATTGCGTTAGGCGTATTTAGCCACAATATCATGCCGGGTATTACCACCATTGATAAAGTCGCAGAGGATGTTTACGCCGAGCATTTAGATATACGTAACCATCACTATGACTGTGGTGATATGGATATTGCGTTTATTAACTCTAAAGGCTTTGGCGGCAATAATGCAACAGCCACCGTACTTTCTGCAAAAGTAACGCTGCAAATGTTAAGCAAACGCCACGGTGATGCGGTGATGACAGATTACGCTGCTAAAAATACAGCCGTAACAGCGGCGCAACATAGCTATAAAGCGCTTGCTGATCTTGGTCAGTATGAGCTGGTGTACCGTTTTGGTGATGGCTTAATTGACGACAACGATATTGTTATTGATAAGCACAGCATTCAGCTACCGGGTTTTGAGCAAGCAATTACCTTTAATACAACAAATCCCTATAAAGATATGTTTTAAGCACACATACTTTAAGGTAAGGCGCTGTAATGGCGCCTTTTTTATTTTTAATTTGCAACACAGCAGGCTATTTAAACCTTTTAATGTACCTCAGCGTTATAAAGTTAATTATGGCCAGTAAAATAGCAATTTCGTAGCGACTATACGCCACGGCAATACCAATTAAGCCCATATTCCAAATACTCGCCGCGGTCGCGGTACCAGAAATTGTCTTATCATTTTTTAAAATAGCCCCGCCACCGATAAAGCCGATGCCGGTAATAATGCCTTGTAGCATTTTTGATTGCGCCTCGGATGAGTCGAGCACCGACAATGCAATCAACGCATAGCCACAGGAGGCTACCGCCACGAGCGGAAAGGTTCTTAGTCCTGCACCGTCGTGGTTGCGCTCTCTGTCGTAGGCCATCGGTAAGGCCAGTAAATAAGCAATTCCTAGGTGGATCAAGTTATCGACAATGTCGTGCCACTGTATATCTATTTCCATCGCTATTCTCAGCAAAAGTTAATCAGTAATTAACTATAGCAAGGTCAGTTCCAGCTTTTATTTTTTAAAATTATTTTTAAAATTAATGACTTGTAAGTTGCTGTTGCCGTGAATAATTGATTGCTAAGTAACAATTACACAGCTGTTAGGTAATTTAAGCGTGTCGTGACAGGCGGGACGGATCGCATAGGAATAACTGCGAACACAGGGTAACAGCAAGCAACTAACGCTGCTTGCTGTTGAGTATGTCAGCTTAGCGAAGGGTATGTAAAAAGTGCATGTGCTTGTGATATTGATCGATAATATCGTTGATCACCGCCTCTTTAGACCAGCCCATTACATCGTAATCTTGTCCGCCTTCACGTAAATGGATTTCAGCGCGATAATAATGGTTTTCACTGTCATCGTCGTCTTCATCTTCTAAGGTGTAAGCGGGTTTTTCATAGGAGCGGCGTTTCACTTCGTATAAAAAGTCGATTTCTTCGCCTAATAACACTTTTAAACTCGCCTGACCACGTTCGAGGTTGTCGGTATCGAGTTGAATATTGAGGTTATGTGTTTTCAGCTCTTTGGCCACGCTTTGCATTGCGGGTAAGGCAATGGATTTTACAAAGCGATTTACATTGGCTTTATTGGGGAAGTCGACAATATTATTGAGTCGCTCTTGCCAACTTGCGCCTTCGCCACCGGGTAAGGTTGGGGCGATAGGGGCAATATTCATTTGCAAACTTTCGCGTTTGGCAATATCAATCCGCAGCGCCTTGATTAACCCATAGGTGGCAATGAGCAATATCACTGCAAATGGCAGTGCGCTGGCAATGGTCATGGTTTGTAAGGCGCCTAAACCACCTACCATAAGGAGCACTGCGGCAACCACACCTTCACCGCCGGCCCAGTAAATCCGTTGCCACATAGGGGTATTGTCTTTACCGTTAGAGCACAGCATATCCACCACCATGGAGCCTGAGTCTGATGAGGTAACAAAAAACACGATCACCATACAGGTAGCCACAAAGGATAATACCCCCGACATGGGGAAATTTTCTAAAAAGGCAAAGATCGAAATAGCCACATCTTGAGAGACTGCTGCGCCTAAACTGCTCACCCCTTGGTTCATAATTAAATCGATGGCAGAGTTACCAAAAAAGGTCATCCACATTAAGGTAAAACCGGTGGGAATAAATAATACCCCCATAACAAACTCACGAATGGTGCGGCCGCGAGAAACACGGGCAATAAATAGCCCAACAAACGGCGCCCACGACATCCACCAGCCCCAATAAAGGATGGTCCAGCCGCCAAGCCAATCGGTTTTTTCATAGGCAAATAAATTAAAGGTGTTACCGACAATATCGGAGGCATAAGCGCCGACATTTTGTACAAAGGCTTGCAGCAAATACACGGTTGGGCCAAGTATTAATACAAACAGCAACATCAATACCGCCAAGCCCATATTTAATTCAGACAAGCGACGAATGCCTTTATCAAGCCCGGTGGTAACAGAGATCACCGCAAGCAGGGTAACGGCGATAATTAAAATCACTTGGGTAATAATGCCAACCGGTACGTCAAATAGGTAATTTAACCCTGAATTAACTTGTAGCACCCCGTACCCTAATGACGTTGCAACACCAAACACGGTGCCGATAACGGCAAAGATATCGACCGCATGGCCAATTGGGCCGTAAATCTTGTCGCCAATCAGCGGATAAAGCGCCGAGCGTAAAGTAAGCGGTAACCCATGACGGTAGCTAAAAAAAGCTAAAATTAACGCCACAATGGCATAAATAGCCCATGCATGCAGACCCCAGTGAAAGAAGGTGATTTTCATTGCTTCACGAGCGGCGTCCACCGTGGCGGCATCGCCTACGGGCGGGCTCATGTAGTGCATAACGGGCTCTGCCACGCCAAAAAACATCAAGCCAATGCCCATTCCGGCACTAAACAACATGGAAAACCAGCTGATATGGTTATAGTCGGGCGTAGAATGATCGGGCCCTAATTTGATGTTGCCATAGCGTGACAGGCCTAAAAACATCACGGTGATTAAAATGATCGCCACCGTCAGTACATAAAACCAACTGGCATTAACAACAATAATGGCTTGTAATGCGTTAAAGGCGCTTTCGGCAGATTGAGGGACTAATGCGGTAAATAGCACCAGTATAATAATCAGTGCGGAGGCTGTGTAAAACACCGGTGGATTGAGTTTGGATTGCGCTTCCTCTGCGGACATTGGGATACCTTATGTTAACTATTATGAATCGTTAAAATATAGCACAGCCTTGTTTTAAATACATATTCTTCTGTTAATTTACTGCGTGGTTGAGATTTATTCATGCCAGCGCCGCTGGCTGTGAACGCTGCGGTTAACGCTGAGACG
>NZ_JBFJHD010000045.1:0-19403 GCF_041613455.1 Pseudoalteromonas sp.
GGCGCTGAATTTGTTGATATTTATCGCGATTATGTAGCACAAGGGTTATCGCAAGATGAAAGTTATACGTTAGCACAGCGGGTATTTCGTGGCAGCACAGCCACGGGTTTACCCTTTACCAAGGACATTGCCTACATTAAAGGCTTTGTGTTGGTGTACAACTTAATTCGCGTGGCCATTCAACTAGGAAGAATCGATCAATTACCGTTATTGTTAGTGGGTAAAATATCCATAGACGACTTTAGGCTGATCTCGCAGCTGCACAGTTTAGGAGTCATTGAATCACCGAAATTTGTGCCACCTCACTTTAAAGATTTACGCGGATTAGCCACCTGGCTGAGCTTTGGACGCTTCATTGGTAACCTCTCGTTTGAGCAACTAGAAAACGACTACAAGCCATTGTTTTTATAGATTATATGCGATATACCCAGCCTGTTTGTTAAGCAAAAAAAAACGCAGTTGGAATGAGCAACTGCGTTTCAGTATATAGTTACAAGCCAAGGTAACTATAGTTGAGGAAATTGATTAGCCAGTTAAAACTTGGCTGTGTACTTGCTCATTTAATACCACTACTGCTGCGCGTTTAAAAAAGTTAAAGTCGGTGGCGGTGGCTAAGGTGTAAGCGCCCATCATACGGCTGATAATTAAATCGCCGTTGTTTAACTTAGGTAACATAATAGACTCACTTACGACATCAATACTGTCGCAGGTTGGCCCCGCTAACACCGAATCAAAACGCATACCATCTTGTTTGGCGCTGTCGATAGGGTAAGCGGCTTCATCAAACATTAAGCCACTAAATGAACCATAAATACCGTCATCTAAGTAGTACCACATTTTACCTTCACGCTCGGCTTGGCCCATAATTGACGCAACACTGGTGACACTGCTGGCGACAATAAAACGCCCCGGCTCGGCCAGTACGTGCATAGTGTCGGGTAGCTGCGCCAGTGCTTGGTTAATAGGTGCACAAAACGCCTCAATTGGCAGTACATCGGCGCTGTACGGCACTGGAAAACCACCGCCTATATCAAGCGTGCTTAATGCAGGTAAACCCAGCTCAGTCACTTGTGCAATGACTTTTGCACAGGCGTTAATTGCTTCTACGTATTTGCTTGGGCTTGCCGTTTGCGAGCCAACATGAAACGACAAGCCTTTAATGCGAATACCTAATTGCTGCGCATAGCGAATAATTTCAATTGCTGTCGCTTGGCTGCAACCAAACTTTTTCGATAAATCGGCAAACGCCTCTTTATTACGAAAACTTAACCGGACTAAAATTTCCGCTTGGTCTTTGTATGCAATAAATTTTTCTAGCTCATTGAGGTTATCAACCACAAACACAGTGCAGCCATAAGCTAACGCATCACGAATATCACTGTCGCGCTTGATCGGGTGCGTATGAATGGTGCGTTCGCTTGGTACGCCTTCGCTGGCAACTAAATCAACTTCGCCGCTGGTTGCTAAATCAAAGCTCGCGCCTTCTGCAAGCAAGGTACGCACAACCGCAGCATGAGGTAACGGTTTTAACGCAAAATGCAATGTAACGCCAGGTAGGGCGTTTTTAAGCGCATGGTATTGACGGCGAATGGCGTTGCAGTCAAGCACCATTAAAGGGGCACCCAATTGAGCGGCTAGTTGCTCAATCTGTTGATTTGTTGGTTGCGCATAGTCAAAACTGTTGCTTTGGTTAGCCGCAACCGCGGCTGCAGGACCTTTGATGGTGTAGTCTTTTAATTGTGTTGATAAAGCCATGGTACTCTCCGAGTTAGGGGGCGTGTTATTTTTGTTTCGCCCTAAACAACCGCGCATGTGTAATGGCAGGCGGTTGAGTGATATTAATAGTGCTGAGGCACCGTTAAGTTCACTCTTGGATAGTTGCTCATTTGCCTTGCTACAAACAGGGTTTGTAATGTACTTGGATTGGCTATCATCAAGAAGCGGCGAGATATTAAGGCGTGTTTTATGTTTGTGCAATAGTCCATATCAAATAAAATTAAAATATTTTTTATCTATATAAACCAATTGGTTAAACGATTTGATTTGATTCTCATATCGATAAGTAAAATTAATCGATATAGCTGTGAGGAGGCAATAAACATAAAAAAAGCCCTAATTGGGCTTTTTTAAACGGTGACACAATAATGACTAATTAGCGCGCATTGGTACTTTCAAAGATTTTATCGGCAGAGGCTGCGACAAAGCCGGTGTAAAGCTCACCATCGGCTTTAGGGTAACGAATAGCAAACTCATAAAAACAGCTCGGAATGCGCATTTCGCCATCGCTAAAGCGTACCGAATACTCATCGGCAAGGGTAGATGATTGTTCAAGTAATACATCCGGTGAGCCTTTTACTTCGCCCCCCGAGGTATTAAGTGTGAAACCAGCTTCTTTTAGTGCTTGGTTAACAGCGTGAATATTATCAAATTTAGCCAATGTATTAATGTTGACTGTAAAGTGGTTAGCACGGTAACCCCACGCCGACATCCATGCCGCGTATTCGCTCTCAGCCAGCAGTTGCTTGTAAGTGTCGGTGCTTACTTGCCAATGCGTACCCGAGTATAAAAAGTTATCAGCGGTGACGGCCGCGTCGTCTATTTGCTCAACCATATCGTTGACTATGGCTTGTAGCTCTGGCGAGCACTGTTCAACTAATAACTCAGAAATAAAGACTTTTGGTAGGGTTAAATCACTGTGCTCATAGTGCTTTGCATAGAGCTTTTTTGCTTCGAAGTGGTATTCACCACATTCTTTGTAGCCCAGCGCTAAAAAGTGGGCTGCAAGCTTCTCTAGGCCAATTTTTTCATGGTTAAAGGTACGCAGAGCAATATGATCATTAATAATGTCATTGTGTTGGGTTGAGCCTAATAGCGCATGAATTTTATCGGCCGATGGCGTTACCGCTAAATAGTTTTGCCATAGGTTATCAAATAATGTGTTTACATCAGTATGCATGTTAAATCCTTAAATTTCGGTAAATGCCTTAACGTGTCGTTATTAAGGCAGGTTATTCAATTATTAAGCCCGGTGCTAATGTTTGCGGTAACGTTACTTTGTCGGCTTCAACAGAGGCCACCGGGTAGGCGCAATAGTCGGCAGCGTAATAGGCACTTGCGCGATGATTTCCACTGGCGCCAATGCCACCAAAAGGGGCCGCACTTGAAGCGCCGGTAATAGGGCGGTTCCAGTTTACAATACCTGCACGAATACGTTTTAAAAAGTGCTGATAGTCACTTTCGCTATCGGCTAATATGCCAGCCGATAAGCCAAAGCGGGTATTATTGGCTTCATTGATAGCAAGGTCAAAGTCGCTGTAACGGTATACTTTAATTAATGGGCCGAAGTGCTCTTCGTCGGGCATGTCGGTGACATTAGTCACATCAACAATACCAGGGCTGACAAAGCCGGTGCCGGGTGTTAACTGTTTTAGTTCTACAAGCACGGTAGCGCCTTTAGCAACAAGCTCGTTTTGCGCCGCTACCATACCGAGCGCGGCTGTTTCGCTGATCATTGCGCCCATAAACGGCTGCTCTGCGGCAAAGCTGTCATCAACCAGAATATTGTTAGTGGCGCTGATCAGTTTTGCTAAAATAGCATCGCCATTGGCTGACTTTTCAATAAACACGCGACGTGCACAGGTACAACGTTGCCCCGAGGTAATAAAGCCCGATTGAATAATATCGTGGACTGCGGCGCTCACATCGCTAACATCTTTGACAATCAGTGGGTTATTGCCGCCCATTTCAAGTGCTAAAATTTTACCCGGGTGGCCAGCAAATTGTTGATGCAGCAGATGACCGGTGTTTGAACTGCCAGTGAAAAACAAGCCATCAATATTCTGATGTGACGCCAGTGCTTTACCGGTGTCAATTTCGCCTTGTACGAGGTTAATCACTCCCGCCGGTAAACCTGCCTTTAACCACAGGCTTAAGGTAAATTCGGCCACATATGGGGTCAGCTCTGAAGGCTTAAATACCACGGTATTACCCGCTAAAATAGCCGGTACAATATGGCCATTTGGTAAATGCCCCGGAAAGTTATACGGGCCAAAAATAGCCACTACACCGTGCGGTTTATGCCTAATAAACGCTTTGGCGCCGGGCATAGGGTTTTCGGTGGTGCCGGTGCGCTCATGGTAAGCGCGAATAGAAATCGCCACTTTGCCGGTCATCGCGCCTACTTCAGTGCGCGTTTCCCATAATGGTTTACCGGTTTCTTGGGCAATAATAACGGCAAACTCTTCGCTGTGCTGTTTTAGTTGCGCGGCAAAATTTTCTAACACGGCAATCCGCTGTTCAAGCGCAGTATCAGCCCAGCCAAGCTGTGCGGCTCTGGCGGCCTTTATTGCAGCGTCTACTTGGGCTGCGCTTGCGCCATTGCCTTGCCAAACGGTTTCGCCGTTACTTGGGTTTACCGATTTGAATGCTGGGCCTTGGCCTGCATGCCATTGGTTATTAATAAGTTGTGTATTCATAGTATGGTTACAGACGAAAGAATCGTGCTGCATCTCCTTGGCTTAAATTAAGTGCATCAGCCACTGCTTGGCTAATGATTAATGTATGCTTTGCATGATTATAATGCGCGTGTTTGCTGAAAGTGGCTCTAAAATCGCTCACGCCATGATTACATATGGCGAGCGTGTCGCTGCTGTGTTGGGTAATATGCTCAAGCTCACCGATAGTAATTGGGCATACTTGCGATTCACGAATACTGCGAATGTTACCCAGCTTAGCCTCTACAGTGGGGCCGGCATCAAATAAGTCAACATAACCGCGGTGCTCAAAGCCTTCTTTTTCTAATAGTTTTAGCGCGGGTTTGGTTTTTTCATGCACGTGACCAATCACCGCCTGCGCTTTTTTACTCAATAAATTAGCGTAAATCGGGTATTTTGGCATCAGTTCGCTGATAAACACTTTGTCGCCTAAGCCCACTAAGTGATCCGCTTGGGGGAACTCAATACTAAAAAAGTGCTCCTGCAGCCATTGCCAAAACGGCGAGTGGCCATTTTCATCGCTCACGCCGCGCATTTCGGCAATCACCGTATCGGCAAAGCGTTCACTGTGCTGCGCCATAAATAAAAAACGTGAGCGCGATAAAAATCGCCCGGTTAAACCCGTGCGTTGATCTTCACGTAAAAATAAGGTACAAATTTCTGAGCAACCGGTGTAGTCGTTGCACATGCTTAAAATATCAACCGTGTTATATACCTTTAACGTAGGCGAGTGATGCACGGTTTTGCCTAAATGATAGTGATACAAGGGTACTTGCAAACCGACCGCCGCTTCAATAGCGGTGGTGCCAATCACTTGACCTGTTTCACTGTCTTCTAAAACAAATAAATAGCTCTCGTCCACTGGCTTATTAATATTTTTAGCGAAGCTTTGCTCAGCACGTGCAATTTTTTCTTGTAGCAGCTCATCATCCACAGGTAATGAGGTAAACCCATGACCTGATTCAATGGCTATTTGTTTTAATGCCTCAAAATCGTTGGCAGTTATAGGACGTAATACATGCATTAATTATTTGCTCCAGTGGTGCGCTTAATCGTAACGTTTAGCCGAGTTACGATTAAGTGCACTGGTGTTAACTGTTATTATCCGTTTACAACGTCGCTGACGGCTTTTTCAAAGCGCGCGAGGCCTTCTTTAATGTCTGCCAGTGGGATCACAAGCGATGGTGTAAAGCGGATCACGTCGGCGCCGGCCACTAAATTCAATAAGCCGTTATTAGCGCTGGCAACTAAAAAGTCGCGAGCACGGCCAGCAAATTTCTCATTCAGTGCAGCACCAATTAATAACCCTTTACCACGAATTTCAGAAAATACCTGGTATTTATCATTGATAGCATTTAAGCCATCACGAAATAGTTGTTCACGTTGTTTAACACCCTTTAATACCTCGCTGGTATTTACCGTGTTAAATGCCGCTTCGGCGACCGCACACGCCAATGGATTACCGCCATAGGTAGAGCCATGCGTGCCTACTTTTAAATGCGCGGCGATCTCAGTGGTGGTGATCATCGCGCCAATAGGAAAACCGCCGCCCAGTGCTTTAGCGGTAGTTAAGATGTCAGGTGTTACGCCTAAATCTTGATACGCATAAAGAGTCCCTGTGCGGCCCACACCGGTTTGCACTTCGTCAAAAATAAGCAGGGCATTATGTTTGCTACACAGTTCACGTACTTTTTTAGCAAATTCGTCAGTGGGCGAAATAATCCCGCCTTCACCTTGAAGCGGCTCCATCATTACCGCACAGGTTTTATCGCTGATCAGCGCTTCAAATGCGGCAATATCATTGTAATCGCAATGCACAATATCAGCCGGCTTTGGCCCAAAGCCATCAGAATACGCAGCTTGGCCGCCCACGGTGACGGTAAAGAAGGTACGGCCATGGAAACCTTTATTAAACGCAATGATCTGTGTTTTTTCAGCGCCATGTACGTCTAGGGCAAAACGGCGCGCTAATTTGAGCGCTGCTTCATTGGCTTCTGCCCCTGAGTTTGCAAAGTACACTTTTTCAGCAAATGTCGCATCAACCATGCTTTTAGCTAAGCGTAGTGCAGGCTCATTGGTCATTACATTTGACAGGTGCCAAATTTTTTCACCTTGCTCTTTAAGCGCTTTCACCAGTGCCGGATGACAATGACCCAAACAGTTAACGGCAATACCACCGGCAAAATCAATAAATTCGTTATTATCTTGATCCCACACGCGTGAGCCTTCACCGCGCACCGGAATAACCGCAGAAGGGTTGTAGTTCGGTACCATTACATCGTTAAATAAGTCTCTTGTTACTTGCATTTTCACACCTAAATATATGGCTTAGATAAAATATTTTTTACTAAAACAAAGAAGAATTAAGCCGTTACTCTTCAGTTATAAAGCTAATTATTGTTATACACAGGCTATTATCGAAGGTTGTAGGTAAAATTTGCAGTGCTATTTTGTATAAAATGGTTAGAATAAAAGTCAAAATAACGAAGCTAATAGACATTATGATAACTCCACAAGACGAAAAGCTTTTATCGATATTAAAAACCAATGCCCGTACGAGTATTTCAGATTTAGCGCGGCACCTTAACTTGTCGCGCTCCACGGTACAAAGCCGCATGTTAAAATTAGAACAAAGCGGGGTGATTAAAGGCTATAGTGTGGATTTTGGTGATGACTTTTTAAACAGCATGGTGGCGGCGCATGTATCAATTAAAGTAAAACAAAAGCTCACCACCAAGACCAATGTAGAGCTGAAACAAATTAATGCCATTTCGCAGTTGTACGCTATAAGTGGTGAGTTTGACTTAATTGCCGTCGTACAAGCGCAAAATTTAGAACAGCTTAGCCACTTACTCGATGATATCGGCAATTTAGATGGGGTTGAACGCACCACGTCATCGGTGATTTTAGAAACTAAGTTTAAGCGCTAAAGTAACGGCTAATCGCTTAATGCGCCTTGCCTGATAATATTTTTATCGACTTCATCAAGCTTAATAAAGTAGGCATTACCGCCTATCCCTTTAAACTCCTCGTCGGTAAAAACAATGGTATTATCGTCGTAAAAAGTAACGGCTTCTTTTTGCGTAACAATCCCTAAATCGATACGTGAGACATCACCTGAAAAAAACTTATCCCCTTTAAAGTTTTCAAATAACCATAAGCTGGTGGAGTCGAGTAGTACCAGCTTGCTGCGATCGGGGCTGAGCGCCGCCGAGGTGATCCAGCATAGCTTTTCCATGGTGGTGCAGGTTTTAAATGAGTCTACCAGTTCGGCATTAAAGTTTGCCGCGTGATCGCCCACTTTATACACGTTTGTTATGCCATCGAACGGTTGAGTACGATTTTTGGTAAATAGATATAAGTGTCGACCGAACGCAACAAACGCTTCTAAATCATAATTACGACGTTCAGGAGAAATGGGGCTGCCATCAAGCTCAGGGTAAGTAAATTTAATTATTTCCGCTTCGGTGGTATCGGTTTTGATATCAATGGGGTTTTCAATTTTATAAATAGTCAACCAGCGCCGCTCGTTACTGTTATTGCCAAAATCGCCAAGGAAAAAATGACCAAAGTTATTTTGTGTCATATCTTCCCAGTCGATGTTTTTAGCGTTGCTGACTAAGATCTCTTTTTCAATCGCGCCCGTGCGAGAAAGGCGATAAAGTTTAGGTTCATCACCACTGTCATTAATTGCCCACAAGCGCTGTTGCTTATCAAACTCTATTCCGGAAATTTCTTTTAATTTTGCATCTACCGAAATCACTTTTTTACTATAAAGTGTATAAATTGAGCTGCCTAAAATTGCAACAGAGGCAATTAAGACTATGAAAGTGGTAACAAGGATGCTTTTTTTCAACATAACAACAGGGGGGCGACCAATTAACTTATTTGTTGTTTATTATCCCTGATGGCGCGGCTAAGCAAAAGGCTTTTATAAATTTTATAACCTATACTGCTAGTTATGTGGCGTATAACAACAGCATAACGGTCAACTATCGCCAGCCATAACCAGTGAGTTGGTTTAATAATTGCTATATCAAGTAGAGCTAGGGTAACGCCTCGTTATAGTGGTTAAAATTGCACCTAATAAGTGCAAATAAGTAAAGTGCTGCACTGTCATAATGCGTAAACAAAGTTTTGTTTAACTGACAGTGTGTTTAATGTGTATGAATGGAATCCACATCGCCTTTTTAAGCTGTTTGGCCTGTGGCAAAGATGAATGACCCTTATGGTTTAGTTGGAGCCTACTATGTTGAATAAACGCTTTTTTAAAACAAAAAACGAAGCAGAAGTGACGTTTGAATTTTCCCACCCCGACGCAGAGCAAGTGTGCTTACTTGCTGAATTTAACGACTGGCAACCAATTGTAATGAAGCGCACAAAAAAGCAAGGCGTATTTAAGTGTAAGCAACGGCTGCCGGTTGATCAACAATTTCATTTTCGCTATTTAATTAATGGTGATATATGGGATAACGACCATCAAGCCGATGGCTACATTGCTAATCATTTTGGTTCAGAAAATAGCATAGTTAATACCCAACGCCACAATTAAGGTAGATCCATGGACGCGCTATCGCAGTTGTTTTATTTGCACGGAATTGGTGCTGAGTATACTAAATATACCGGTGAACGGCAGCTATTTAGTGCCGCTACTCGAAAGCGGGCTGTTGAATGCTGTGGGGTTAACACCGACGATAGCGCGCAAATCGAGCAATTAAACTATGCGTTAGATGCAGCGCAGTGGTTGCTGTTAGTGCCTAATATCAGTTTAGTTGAACGCCCAGAGAACTTGCTTAAAGTGCGTATTGCAGAGCAGCAACGAGAGCAGAGCCTTGCGATAACAATAGCGCAGCTAGAATTAGATATTCGCTTTGAGCAACTCACGCAGTTTACTGTACTGGGTGAGTATCGTTTAAATGACATCCGCTATATTGAAATTGCGCTACCGTTACCTAAGTTACCCATTGGCTACCATGATGCGCAGATCTGTGTGGCGGATAAAACCGCAGAGACGCAAATTTGGTCTGTACCAGAACAAGCCTATCAACCAGACACAGGCAAGCGCGTGGGACTATCGCTGCAATTGTATAGTTTAAAAAATGCTGCAGGACTGGGAATAGGCGATTTTGCCGATTTACTGACACTGGCCAGCTTGTGTGGTGACTATAATATTGACTATATGTTGCTCAACCCGTTACATTTGTTATTTGGCGACAATCCTGAACGTGCCAGTCCGTACAATCCTAATAACCGTGCATTGTTAAACCCGTTATATATCGCGATTGATTTGTCAGAAGACAGCATACATAACCCCGCATTAACGAGCTTAATGCACAGCAATGAAGTTAGCCAGTTAAGCCAAAACAGCGCACAATTTATTGATTATAACACGGTGTCGGCGATTAAATATCGCGCATTTAAAGCGCTGTTTGCGCAATTTCAACGCGCTGCAAGTACAGCACGGCAGCACGCATTTAAAGCGTTTTGTCAGCGCTATCACGATACGCTAACTACCTTGAATACAGCGCAACCGCTATTTGACTATTACTTACAGTGGCAGGCACATATTCAATTGGCTCAGTGCCAACAACGCTGTATAGATAGCGGCATGGCTATTGGATTAATTAATGATTTAGCGGTGGGATGTGCCAAAGATGGCAGCGAATTTAACAGCCAACAACACTTATTTAGCCAAGGAGTCACGGTGGGGGCGCCACCAGATCCTTGGGCGGAACACGGCCAAGACTGGGGGTTGCCGGCAATTAATCCACAAAAAATAGCCGACCATAACTTTCAATATTATCGCGCGCTTATTCGCGCCAATATGCAACAAGTGGGTGGGTTGCGCATTGATCATGTGATGGCTATTCGCCGGCTGTGGTGGTGCTTTGAAAACCAAGGGGTAGCAGATGGTTGTTATGTGTATTACCCGTTTGAGCCGCTATTGGCGATTTTAAAAATAGAGTCGCATCTTAATCACACTGTTGTGATCGGTGAAGACCTAGGCATTGTGCCCCCTGAAGTTAAAGCAGCACTGAGTCGCAGTGGTATTTTTTCAAATAGCTTATTTTATTTTGAAAAACAGCAAAATAATGAGTTTATTGAAGTGCATGATTTAGCGCCGCATTGCCTGTTAATGATCGCTAATCACGATGTTCCGCCCTTTACCGGATGGTGGCAACATGATGATTTAAAAATAAAACTACACTATAAACTACTTGATGAACAGCAATTAGCCACGCAGCGCGCACAGCGAGTACAAGAGCAGCAGTGTCTATTGCGTTTTATCAACCGTACCGAGCACACTGCGCTGAGCATCAATGCCAGTGCCATCACAGTGTACAGTAAGTTGGCACAATGTTTAGCCGGCGCGCCATCGCAGTTATTTACCTTGCAGTTAGATGATTTAGATCAGCAACGCTACCCGGTAAACATTCCCGGCACAGATACGCAGTACCCTAATTGGCGTCGCGTATTAACGCATACATGCGAAGACATTTTTAATAATAATGCCTCACTGTTAGCGACTATAAATTCAATAAGGAAAGCTTAAATGGGTAGGCCGCACACTGATAATACATTAATTACCGCAACCAGCGCAGCGCATCATTACGATGAGCAAGTAGCCGCACTGCAATCAGGTTGCTTTAAAGACCCATTTGGGTTTTTAGGTGTTCACCCAAGCGCAACTAACACGCTTGAAGCACGGCTTTATTTACCCGGCGCTGTGGCTGTGAAAATGATATTAAATAACCGCTTTATCGACGCAGTACGCTACAAAAATAGTGATTTGTTCATCATTACTCTAGCCGATTTTGTGCCACTGCCATGCCACTATGAGGTTGAGTATCCACACCATACACAACGGCACTATGATGAATACAGTTTTACCAGTAGCTTAGATCCACAGGCCATGTATTTATTTAATGAAGGCAGCTTAGAGCATGCCTATCAGCACTTTGGCGCACATTTTACCACGCAACAACAGGTTGCCGGAGTGCGTTTTTGTGTGTGGGCACCTAATGCAGCCAGTGTCTCGGTAATTGGTGAATTTAATGACTGGCAACGTAATCGGCATTTTATGCGTTTTCACCCTGCCAGTGGAGTGTGGGAGTTGTTTATTGCTGAGTTAAGCGAGGATAGCTGTTATAAATTTGCCATTACCACGTTAACGGGCGAAGTGTTAGAAAAGGCCGATCCCTTTGCGTTTAAAATGCAGCAAGCACCAGGCACGGCCAGTGTATTACAGCATAAACCTGCGGCCCTTACGCTGAGCGAACACGCGATCAAAAATCGCCAGCAGCGTAATTTTATCGATGCGCCAATTAGTATTTACGAAGTACACTTGGGATCGTGGCAACGTGGCGAGAACAACCGTTATTTAAGTTATCGCGAATTGGCTGAGTCGTTAGTCAATTACGCGTTAGAGATGGGTTTTACCCACTTACAACTTATGCCCATTAGTGAATACCCGTTTGATGGGTCGTGGGGGTATCAGCCGGTGGGGTTATTTGCGCCGAGCAGTCGTTTTGGCGACTACCGCAGTTTTAAATACTTAGTAGAGCAATGCCATCACGCTAATTTAGGCATCATACTTGATTGGGTACCTGGGCATTTTCCCAGTGATCCGCATGGCTTACACCGTTTTGACGGCACCCACCTCTATGAGCATGCCGATATGCGCCAAGGGTTTCATCCCGATTGGAACACCTATATTTACAATTACGATCGCCCTGAAGTACAAAGCTTTTTAATTTCCAATGCGATGTATTGGTTGCAAGAGTTTGCTATTGATGGCTTACGCGTTGATGCTGTGGCCTCTATGTTGTATTTAGATTACAGCCGCAAAGCAGGGCAGTGGGTGGCCAATCGTGATGGCGGCCGAGAAAATTTAGGGGCGATTGCGTGCTTAAAGCAAATTAATGCCCGCAGCTATAAAAATAACCCAGGCATTATGATGATAGCAGAAGAGTCAACGGCTTGGCCTGGAGTGACACAAAGTGTTGCGCATAATGGCTTAGGCTTTGGCTATAAATGGAATATGGGCTGGATGAACGACAGTTTGCATTATATGCAACAGGATGCGCTGTTTCGAAAGTATCACCATCATAAAATGACATTTTCCATGGTATATGCATTTAGCGAAAACTACATTTTGCCGTTAAGCCATGACGAAGTCGTGCATGGCAAAAAATCGTTACTTGAAAAAATGCCGGGAGATGAATGGCAAAAATTTGCAAATTTACGCGCTTATTATGCGTTTATGTGGGCACACCCAGGTAAAAAGTTATTATTTATGGGAGGAGAGTTTGCCCAGCGTAAAGAATGGAGTCACGACCACTCACTCGATTGGCATTTACTGCAGCATCACAGCCATAAAGGCATGCAGCACACCATTAAACAACTTAATCAACTATATAAAACTCATCCCGCATTATATCAACTCGACAGCTGCGCCAGCGGTTTTCGTTGGATAGACAGCAATAACGACACGCAAAGTATTTTAAGCTTTATTCGCTATGCAAACAAAGCCGACGATTTACTGCTGGTGATCGCCAATTTCACACCAACCAGTTACCCACAGTACACAGTCGGTGTGCCCGCCAAAGGGGTGTATAAAATGGTGTTTAACAGTGATGCCCCGCTGTTGTATGGCTCAGGCTATGGGGTTAGCAACGACAGCGCGCCGCTAATTAGTACCACGCAGAGCCCAAGTCACGGCTTTGAGCAGAGCATTAATATTGCGTTAGCTGGATTGTCCACAGTCTACTTACAAAAGGTTAATGATGAGTAACTGCTTTGATATTACGCATGGTTGCGCAGCCCCGCTTGGGTCGAGCGTACACCGCAATGGGGTTAACTTTGCCCTTTATGCGCCTAAAGCACGCCAAGCTTATGTGTGTTTATTTGATAGCAGTGGCCATTCAGAAATACTACGTATGGCGATGAATATTAATGAAGGTGGAATTTGGAGCCTGCATATTGCACCACTTAAGGTGGGGGCCTTATATGGGTTTAGAATTGATGGCGCATTCAACCCACAACAAGGGTTGTTATTTAATGAAAATAAGCTGCTGCTTGACCCCTATGCTAAAGACTTATTTGGCGAATTTAGTTGGAGTGAACGCCACTTTGCACAGCGGCCACTGGGCAGCAAGTGTACGCTGAATAACGCCGCCGATATGCCTAAAGCCAGGGTGACTGCGGGAGATGTTTATCGCCACAAAAAACCACAACACAGCTGGGCTGATACGGTTATTTACGAATGCCATGTTAAAGGCGCGACATGTCGCCATCCGGCTATACCTAAAGTGTTACGAGGTAAGTTTTTAGGTTTGAGTCACTCAAGTTTTATTGCGCATTTAACCCAGTTAGGGGTGACCGCTGTTGAGCTGATGCCGGTACATAGTTTTATTAGTGAGCAGTTTTTAGTTTCTAAAGGACTGGATAATTATTGGGGGTATAACCCGCTTAATTTTTTTACTCCCCATAAAGACTACTTAGTGAATGATGATATTAATGAATTTAAACAGATGGTCAGTGAATTACATCGCGCTAATATCGAAGTTATTTTAGATGTTGTTTATAACCATACTGCAGAGGGGGGCACTGATGGCCCCACTTTGTCGTTACGGGGCTTAGACAACTTAAGCTATTATCGCACTGTCAAAGAGCAGCCTAGTGTCTATATTAACGATACCGGATGTGGCAATACCCTTAATATCGATCATCCGAAAGCCTTACAGCTAGTGCTCGATAGCCTACGTTATTGGGTTGAAATAATGGGCGTTGATGGCTTTAGGTTTGACTTAGCTACTATTTTAGCGCGCACTGAAAGTGGCTTCAGCTCGCGTCATACGTTTTTACAGGCCGTGGCACAAGATCCTATTTTAAATAAAGTGAAACTTATTAGTGAATCATGGGATATTGGCCCAGGTGGCTATCAATTAGGCGCCTTTCCTGCGCCATGGCGTGAATGGAACGATCAGTTCCGTGATGTGCTCAAACGCTTTTGGCAAAGTGAGCAAGGGCTCATTACTGATGTTGCCAAGCGCTTACATGGCTCTTTTGACATCTTTGAACACAGCGCACGCGGGCCACTGAATAGTATTAATTTTATCAGCAGTCATGATGGTTTTACCTTGGCTGATTTAGTCAGTTATGAGCACAAGCATAATGAAGCTAATGGCGAAAATAACCAAGATGGTCACAGTGCCAATTATTCGCTTAACTTTGGTATTGAAGGGGTCAGCGACGATCCACAGATAAATCAATTACGTCTACAGCAACAAAAAAATCTGTTATTGAGTTTATTACTAGCCAAAGGGGTCCCTATGTTGGCCGCCGGCAGCGAAATGGCGCACTCACAAGGTGGCAATAATAATGCCTATTGCCAAAATAACCGGATCAGCTGGCTGGCTTGGCAAGACTTACCCGTTACTCATCCGTTAATGCAATTTATTCACGACGCATTAAAAATTAGACGTGCCCACAGTGCCTTTAGCCATAATGTATTTTTAGCTGAGCTTGATGAACGCGCCACCGTGCACTGGTTTACCGAGCAAGGTGAACCAATGACAGAGGCGCACTGGCATGACAACAGCAGACACTTTTTAATGTACAGCTTGCGTGATAAGCACACAAATCAAGCGTTGTTAGTGGTATTAAACGCCAGTAAAAACGCTATTTCATGTCAATTACCCAAGGTGCCCACTGCGGCGCCATGGACGTTAGTACTCTCATCGGTAAATAAGCTATCTGCTGTTTGCAATACGGCGCAAACTGTAGATATTGCAGCACAAAGCAGTTGGGTTTTTAGTGCCAAATTAGAAGGCGAAGGTCATGACTAAGCAAGACGAACAAATGTGTGTGGTAAAACACTGGCAAGAAGGGCCCGCGATAGACGAAAGTACCCTGAAGGATGATTTAACGCGGCATTTTTATTACACCTTAGGGCGTAATGCGGTCGGTGAGTCGCAATTGTATTTGTATCATGCGCTTGCACTGACGATACGCGATAGGATGGTGGCGCGTTGTAGAGCAACCAATCAACAAATTAGGCAACATAAACGCCGTAAAACGGCCTACTTATCGTTAGAGTTTTTAATGGGTAGGGCCTTAGGCAATGCGCTGTTAAACCTTGATCTCACCGAGCAAGTCTCTGCCGCATTGCAAGAATATTGCACCGATCTGGAAAACGTTGCCCAAGCAGAGCACGATGCAGGGCTTGGCAATGGGGGCTTAGGACGCTTGGCTGCGTGCTTTTTAGACAGCTGTGCCAGTTTAGCGCTGCCGGTTGTAGGCTATGGAATACGCTATGAATATGGCATGTTTAACCAAGCGATAAAAGCAGGCTGTCAAGTTGAGCAACCAGATAACTGGCTACGGGAGGGGCATCCGTGGGAACTCAGTGCGCCGGAGCAGACGCAGCGGGTTAAATTTGCAGGGTATGTGCAAAGCTACACCGATAAAGGGGGGCGCGAGCACCGCCAATGGATAAGCACGCAAGATGTACTTGCAGTACCGTATGACGTGCCGATTCCCGGTTATAAAAATAATATTGTGAATACCCTGCGGTTATGGAAATCGGAGGCAACGGATGAGTTTAACTTAACCGAGTTTAATGCTGGGAGTTACTCCGAGGCGGTGGCGAAAAAAAATCTCGCAGAACAAATTACCATGGTGCTGTATCCCAACGACAGCAGTGAAAACGGTAAAGAGCTGCGGCTACGCCAGCAGTACTTTTTATCATCGGCGAGTATGCAAGATATTATAAGCCAGTGGCAAGAGTTATACGGTGACTCCTTCAGCGACTTTGCCGAGCATCATGTTTTTCAACTCAACGATACCCACCCGAGTATTGCCGTTGCTGAGCTAATGCGATTATTAGTGGATGAACACGAACTAGACTGGGATGCAGCTTGGCACATAACCACTAACACCATGGCGTACACCAATCATACCTTGTTGCCAGAGGCATTGGAAAAGTGGTCAGTGACGTTATTTGCCAAGTTATTACCGCGTATTTTAGAAATTATTTATGAAATTAATGCCCGCTTTTTAGCGCAAGTTGCCCAGCATTGGCCAGGAGACACCAGCAAGCAGCGTGATCTGTCGTTGATCGAAGAGGGCGCCGAGCCGCAAATACGCATGGCTTTTTTAGCGATTGTCGGCAGCTATTCGGTTAATGGTGTAGCGGCGCTGCATACCGAGCTATTAAAAGCGGGATTATTTAAACATTTTTATGCCCTGTGGCCGACTAAATTTAACAATAAAACCAATGGCGTAACCCCAAGGCGTTGGCTTGCGCATTGTAATCCGCTGTTAAGTGCGCTAATTAGCGACAAAATCGGCAATCAGTGGATTGCTGATTTTGCCAAAATATCTGAGCTGGGTGCCTATATTGATAATCGCCCCTTTCAAGCGCAGTGGCAAAAAATAAAGCGCGAAAACAAACAGCGTTTAGTTGAGTTAGTTAAGGCGCGCTGTGGGGTGCAATTTGACGTCGATATGCTGTTTGATGTGCAAGTAAAGCGCATTCACGAATATAAGCGCCAGTTGCTCAATGTATTACATATTATTCATTTATATGACCGTATCCGTCGTGGTGATACGCAAGGCCTGGTGCCACGCTGTATTTTATTAGGCGGGAAAGCAGCGCCGGGTTACGAGATGGCGAAAAAAATTATTAAGTTAATTAATAATGTTGCAGAGGTGATCAATAAAGACCCTGACGTATCGGCGTATTTACGGGTGGCATTTTTACCCAATTATAATGTCACGGCGATGGAAGTGATCTGTCCTGCCACGGATCTGTCAGAGCAAATATCCACCGCAGGTAAAGAAGCATCAGGCACCGGTAATATGAAGTTTATGATGAATGGCGCACTCACCATTGGCACTTTAGATGGCGCTAATATTGAAATACGCGATGCCGTAGGGGCAGAAAACTTCTTTTTGTTTGGTGCTCAAGCGGATCAAATTGACGCGATAAGAGCCGACTATAACCCCAGCGAATTAATTGCGCAAAACACGGATCTGAATAACGTTATACAGTTACTAGAAAGTGGTCACTTCAATTTACTAGAGCCCCACTTATTTGATGATGTGATTAACGCCATTAAAAGTAGACACGATCCTTGGTTAACGGCCTATGATTTTGAAAGTTATCTAGTCGCGCAACAGCAAGTTGATAAAGCGTACAGCGATGAAACGTACTGGACGAAAATGAGTATTTTAAATACTGCAGCCAGTGGCATGTTTTCAAGTGATCGCACCATCAGCCAATACTGTGATGAGATTTGGCATTTAGAACCACTGACACTTAATAACCACACCTTAACCACAGACACTGACACTCACAGCTGAGACTAAATGGAGAGAGTACAATGCCCAGTAATGCAAATCGTTACATCAGTAATTTAACCAGGGAAACCTACGCATTAATTCTTGCCGGAGGGCGGGGGTCACGGCTGCATGAATTAACCGACTGGCGGGCCAAGCCGGCGGTTTATTTTGGTGGTAAACATCGGATTATTGATTTTCCACTTTCTAACTGTATTAATTCCGGCGTGCGCCGCGTGGGGATCGCCACGCAATATAAATCGCACTCATTAATCCGCCATGTTAATCGAGCATGGGGGCATTTTAAAAAGGAGCTGGGTGAGTCGGTTGAAATACTGCCAGCATCGCAGCGTTATGGTGATGAATGGTATTGTGGCACAGCCGATGCGGTGTTTCAAAATATGGATATTATTCGTCATGAGTTACCTAAATATGTGATGATTTTATCGGGTGATCATGTGTATAAAATGGATTATGGCGGCTTGTTAGCAAAACATGTAGAAAACGGCGCCGATATGACGGTGTGCTGTTTAGAGGTGCCGGTAGAAGAAGCGGCAGGTACCTTTGGGGTGATGACCGTTGATGCAGATAGCCGCGTTCGCCGTTTTGATGAAAAACCCGCAGAGCCAAGCGCGGTGCCAAATAAACCGGGAATATGCTTAGCCTCAATGGGAAATTATGTGTTCAATACCGAGTTTTTATTTGAGCAGCTAAAAAAAGATTCTCAAACCGACGGCTCGGGGCGAGATTTTGGCCACGATATTATTCCCGCCATTATTGAAGAACATAATGTATTTGCTTATCCGTTTCGCGATCCCGCCGTGGTAGGGCAGCCCTATTGGCGCGACGTGGGTACGCTTGACTCCTTTTGGGAAGCAAATATGGAATTAGTGATGCCAGAGCCGCAGCTGGATTTATATGATCCCAGCTGGCCTATCAGTACCTATCAAGAGCAGTTACCGCCAGCAAAGTTTATTTTTGATGATGATGACCGTCGCGGTATGGCGGTTGATTCAACCGTGTCGGGAGGCTGTATTATTTCGGGTTCATTAGTGAGAAAATCGCTGTTATTTTCGCGGGTGCATATACATTCCTACTGTACTATTGAAGAGTCGGTGGTGTTACCGAGTGTCATTGTGCATCGTGGATGTAAAATACGCCGCGCCATTATAGACCGAAGCTGCGAAATTCCAGCAGGACTAGCAATTGGTTATGACCGAGCAACTGATGAAGCAAATGGCTTTCGGGTATCGAAAAAAGGCATCGTGTTAGTAACGCGCGATATGCTGCAAAACTTAAGCAACACACTCAGCCGCTAACCGGTTAACAATAATAATGTTTAGCAAGGCGGATCACTCGCCTTGTTCTATTTAGGTAAAAATAATTTAATGCATGTATTAATGATTGCCGCAGAAAATGATGCGTTACCAAACGCTAAAGTGGGGGGCGTTGCTGATGTGATTCGTGATGCACCGAAAGCGCTTGCAGCACACAATGTAACGGTTGATGTGGTTATTCCAGATTACGGTTTTGCGCTGTTAAATCGTCAACCGATAGGTGAAGTTA